>JAIBBN010000009.1 GCA_019694655.1 Leptospirales bacterium | reverse complement strand
GTCTGCGCACCGGAACCCTGAAAAGGCGCTCCCTCATCCTGACCAAGCCAGACGACGGCAACATTCTGCGGCGTGAGGCCCACAAACCACGCGTCACGTACGCCCGGCATGTGCGGAAATCGTCGCTGCGTCTCTGGCGTCGATTGCACCGTACCGGTCTTGCCGGCAATTGGAAAGGGCAAGTACGTAGGATCGCTCTGCCGGCGGCGGCCAATGTACTTTACGGTGCCATCCTCATCTTCGTCGAAAACATATTGCATCAACTTGATCGCGCCGGCGCAGGCCGCGGCCGAGAGCGTCTGATCGCCGACGTTTTCCTGTTCGTTCTGCCAGAGCACCTCGCCCTCCGGACCTTCTACGCGCAGCACCAGACGGGGATAGATCACTCGCCCGCCATTGACCAGCAGCGCATACAGTCGGGCCAGTTCCAGCGGCGTGACTTCTCCAGAACCGAGGGCCAGGCTGAGATTGGGCTGAAAACGATCGCGCGCCTCCAGATAGCCCATATCCAACGAGGAGATCATGGCATTGCGGAAGGTCGAAACGCCGAGGTTGTGAAGCGTCTGCACCGCCACCGTATTGACCGATCGCGCCACGGCGCGGCGCAGCGGGATCGATCCCAGGTAGCCGCGGTACCAGTTGCGCGGCTCGTAACCGCCAATGTTGATGTGCTGATCGACGACTGTTGAATTGACCTGCAGCGTTCCCTCATCAAGCGCCACCGCATACAAAAAGCCCTTAATCGAAGATCCCGGCTGACGCAACATGCTCCAGACGCGCTGGGTCATCACTCCTTCGGAAACGCCGTAACCGCCGACAACGGCGCGAATATCGCCAGTGCCGGCCTCCAGCGAAATCAAAGCGCCGTTCAGCCGACGGGCGATGCGTTCCAGACGTTCCGCATCAACGGCCTGGTTGGCCATCATTCTGCTGCGCGCCTCTTCTACCTTCTTGCGCACCGCTGTCAGCGCCGCCGCCTGTTGCGCTGCGTCGATGGTAGTGTAGACGCGCAATCCGCCAGCACGAATCACATCTTCGCCAAGCGATTCGCGCAGCTCCTCATGCAGAAAATTCTTCACATACTCGTTTGCTGTCGGCGCAGCATTGAAGCGAAAATCGCGGCTGGCGCCGTAGAGGCCAACCTGACCGGGATCGCCGGCTGGCGCATCGATCTGGTAGCCGCGCACAAATTGTTGCAAGCTCAGGTTGCGCTCGCGCTCGCTCAACTGTCCCTGTTCGACCAGGGCGTCCAGCACCAGGCGCTGCTTTTTCACGGAAAGTTGAATATTGTTCAACGGGCTGTAGGCCACCGGACTTGGAAAAAGCCCAACGATCATCGCCGCTTCGGCGGCGCTCAGCTTTTCCGGCGGCTTGCGAAAATAGAACCAGCTGGCTTCCTCCGCGCCGATGCGCCCCTCGCCCATGTAGATTTTGTTCAAATAGAGACAGAGGATCTCTTCTTTGCTCAGCTCGGACTCGATCAATCGCGCCGCCATCGTTTCGTAGAGTTTGCGGAAGAGCGAACGCGAGCGATCTGTAAAGAGGTTCCTGGCCAACTGCTGTGTGATCGTGCCGCCGCCCTCGCGGAAGGAAAAGCTGGTCAGATTGTTGACCATCGCACGGGCGATGGCGCGCATCGAATAGCCGCCGTGCGTATAGAAGTCGCGGTCCTCCGAGGATACTGCAGCCCGATTCAGCCATGTCAATCGCGAACAGGACTGGACGCTCATCCGCGAGCCGCGCTCTGGCAGGTATTCGCCTATTAGTTTTCCATCGTAGCCAAAGATTTGAATTGGCGGCTTGCGCTCGCTTTGCCCCTGTCCATACAGCCACTGCTTGTACTGCTGCAACTCGCCAAGCAGTCGCGAACGATCATTGAGGTAGATCCCGCAAACGACGCCGCTGTAGCCGGCAAGGCCGACGAAGGCGACAATCGCCCCGCGCACCGCCAGCCCTTTCCAGCGCGGCGCCAGCCAGCGCAAGGCCGGCCCCACACTGACCAGAAGCTGTTGCAGAATGGGTTCCAGATTGCGCCAGTAAAAGCGCTGAAGTGAGAGCCATAGATCGCGAAGTTGATTCATTGCTTGCTCTGACCGGGCGTTATCGCCAACTGCTGGTTCCGCTTTTTTCAAATTGCATGCGCAGCAATTCTGGCAGCGGAAAATTAGGAGTGTTCAGGGCGCCCTCGCCGGCGATGTGAAAACGCGCACTGCCGCGGCGGGCGGCGCTAATAATCGCCGCGCCCAGTGAAACCAGAGGCAAGGTTGTACGCACTGTGGCGATCGATTCGCGTCCTTCATTGCGAATGTCTTCTGCGGCGCCGTTGAGGAAAGGAGTATTCTCCAGTGATAGGTCGTAGTTGAGCGAATTGACCTGCAGCGCTGCGCCGGCGCGGTTGAGAATGCTGAGATCAAAGGACACGCCGAGCGTTGGATTCAGACCAAGCTCTGGAGCAGTCAGTTGAAAATTGCGCAGCTCCACTTCCGGTTTTAGCGCCGGAATTTGCTGCTGGATCTGGATTGGGATCGAAAGCGAATCGGGTAAAATGGACAACGCCTGCGGCCGACGGTCGCCGGCGGGCAGTGTGACATTGAGCGCGCCGCTGAGCCCCAGGTTCATGGTCTCGCTCTGTCCGACCTGGCTGTAAGCGGCAGCCAGACCGGCAAAGGGGATTTCCACATCGAATGCAGCCGCGGCTGAAGCGTTGGCCGGAATGCCCTGTGCAAAGCTGGTCTTGATGCGGCTGAATTCGCTATTTTCCAGACGAAGCCGGGCGTCCACGCTGCCAGCCGGAATTTGAATCGGATAGTGATTGATCACTCGCGTGTGCAGCTTGAGCCTCAGCGACTCTGGCGAGATGCCTGTGAACTCAACGCGTTCCAGCTTGAATTCGGGACTGCTGAGCCCGCCGCTCAAACTATCCAGAGCGGCGCAACGCGGCAAGAGACCAAGCCACAAGATCAAGAGCGTAGGAAGTGTCAGAATTCGGCGCAACATGCCATAGCGCTCCGGCCAGCGCCGCTGACGTCAATCACATGGCAGTTACGCCGCCGTCAACGACCAGCACGTGCCCGGTAACATAGCTGGACAGATCGCTGGCCAGGTAGAGGGCGGCGCCGACGATGTCTTCCGGCTGTCCCATCCGATTCATAGGAATCTGGCCCAGCAGCTTTTCACGCACCGCCGGACGCTTCTTGATCATCTCTGTCATATCAGTATCGATAAAGCCCGGCGCAATGGCATTGACCCGAAAGCCGGCGGAGGCCCACTCCACAGCAAGGGCGCGCGTCGTCTGAATCACTGCACCCTTCGTTCCACAGTAGACGCCGGCCAGCGGGGCGCCCACCAGGCCAAGTACCGAGGCCATATTGATAATGACGCCGCCGCTGCGTCGCTGGGCCTTGTAGTAGGCCTGGCAGGCGCGAAACACTCCCTTGAAGTTGGTGTTGATGATCATGTCCATTTCGCCCTCTTTCATTCCGCCTGAGGGAGTGTTGGATGCAACTCCGGCATTGTTCAACAAGCAGTCCAGGCGACCGTGGCGGGCGACAATCTCCTCGATCACAGCAGCGACTGCGCCTGGCTGACTTACATCAGCTGCGCGGCCGTGCATTCCGGCGGCCGCCATCCAATCCAGCGAAGACTCGGCGCGCGCCGTTCCATAGACAGTGGCGCCGTGGCGGCCAAAGCCCTCGGCAATTGCGCGACCAATGCCGCGGCTGGCGCCGGTAATCAGTATCGTCTTATTTTCAAAGGAGATCAGTGGAACGGACATTGATTCAATGGCCCGACGCAGCTCGGTCAGCGTCAACGAAAGTAAGTTCTCATGATGCCGGCGTCGTCAAAGCGAATGACGCCGGCCGGGCCCGCCGCAGTCTGACCGGCGGACACAGGGACGAACTTCATGCACGCAATGGCGATGTTCCTGTACTTTGCCGGTCTGGCTTCGCAGTTGGCCAGTCTCTCGCCTCACGCCCTGGCCTGCTATGGCGAACAGGGCAGTCAGGTGCTCGCTGCCGCACAGATCGGCACGCCGCTGGGCGCCTTCTTCTTTGGCTGGCTCTCCGACCGATTGCGACGAGTCCGCTCGCTGGCGCTCGGCTGCCTGTGTCTGGCGGCGCCGTTGCAGGCGCTTGCCTTTTCGGGTTCAGCCTCCCTGGGCGCCGCAATGCTCTGGACCTTTTTGCTTCGCGCCATACTGGCCGGCGCCTTTCAATTGATATCCATTGGCGCTCTGGAAGCGGCGGGAAATGAAAGCTTTGGACGCATCCGTAGCAGCGGCACCATCGGCTTTCTCTTTGCGCAGACTTTGCTCTGGCTGCTCTCCGGGCCGTTTGAAGCATGGCTACACTGGCAGTCGCCAGCGCAGTTTGGCCGCTCGGGCGCTCTCTTCTATATTTTCGCGCTGGCCCCCGCTTCGCAACTGGCCGCCAGACGTCTTGGCAATGAGACCTACTACTTCCGGGAGGCGCTGCGGCGACTGACTGACGGACCGATTCTATACTTTACCGCACTGGCCTTTCTCTTCTTCAGCGCCTACCAGGCCACCGATAACTATGTAAGTCGCTACTACGAGCTGCGCCATGGAATGGATGCCGTCTTTCTGTCGTGGATCGTCGCCGTTGGTCCAGAGATTGTGCTTCTGCTCTACATCTCTCGGCTTGAACAAAACTTTGGACTGCGCGCTCTATTTCTGATGGCGGCGCTATGCGGAATGCTGCGCTTCCTGTTGCTGGCTGCCAACACCGGCCAGGATTCGGCCCCTATCTACGCCGCGGCGCAGCTGCTGCACAGCTTTCACTTTGCCTGTCACTACATGGCAGCGATCTATTTCTTGCGACGCCACGTCCCCGGTCACTTATATGGATCGGTGGCCGGTCTGTATGGCCTGCTGGCCCAGAGTCTGGGGGGCATCAGCGGAAACCTGGCATACGGACAACTACTCTATTCCGCCCCGTTTGTCGGCGACGGCAATTACGGCGGTTTTAGCGCATTGTTTTTGTTGGCGGCGGCAAGCAATCTGCTGCTTCTCCCGGCCTACTTCTGGCTGCAGACCGGGGACGGGAAGGTCCAGGATCCGCACAAAAACTGAAAAAGGCTGGCAGCGGGCCTCGCGCTCGATCGGATGCAACCCAATCGTGGCTACGACGACCGAAGAAATCGCGGGATTCTGGCGGCGACAGCTGCACCGCCTCAGACGGCCGCTGCTTGTTCTGGCCTTGCTTGTCGTTCTCTACCAGGCGCTGCTCTACCCTGCTGTAACACGCGCTCTGCTGACTGGCGCTGTCGGCAAATTTACCAATGGGACTCTGGAACTCGAGGTACAGCGCTCCAGCCTGCTTTACGGCTTCGATTTCAAGAACGTTCGTCTTGGTTTGCGCGACGGCGCTCCGCTGTTCCAGGCCGACCGCCTGCGCCTGGCGTGGTTTTTGCCTGGCGCACTGGCCGGGCGCATCGGGGTGCGCGAACTGCTGCTGGATCGGCCTCGATTTTTTATTCATGAGAAGGACGGTCAGCTAAACTGGGCGCGGCTGCTCTCGAGTTCGGCGCCGCGGGAAGAAGAGCCGCGCTCCGGGGAACGGCTGCGGGCGATACGCACTTACTTTACCTTGCAGGCCTACTTCAACCTGCGCATTCAGGATCTACAAATTCACTATCTGGCAGAGCGGCCCAACTCGCGTACCGAAGCGCGCATTTCCAACGTCGACCTGTTTCTGGCGTTTGTGACCCATGAGTTTGATTCCATTCCGCTGCATCCTGGCGCGATCGACCTGTTTGAAACATTCCTGCTGGCGCTCAATCCGACGCGCCCGATTCAGATTGAACTGCAAGGCGCGCGTCCGCTGCAGGGCGCCCTCAAGGCCAGCTGCTATCTCTACCGCGACGGTCGCGCCGGCGCACAGGAATTTGCAACGCGCATGAATCTGGACGCCAGTCGCCTGAACGTCGGCGGGCGCGCTCTGGGATTGAACATTTACTATGACATTGCCTATGATGCGCCGGGCGACCGCCTGCTGGTGCGAGGGATGGAGGTGCGGAACTACGGCGAACGCTGGCTGGCCCTGCGCGCCGAAGCAATCAATGCCAGTTCGCCTGGCCGAAGACTGAATCTGGAACTGTTGCCTTCGCGCATTCCGCTGGCAGATGTTGGGCGTACGCTGGCCGCGCTCAGCGGAGCGGAGCGGGCGCCAATCAATGGCAATTCCCTCTACATAGATCATTTCAGTTTGCGCGGCCGGATGGATCGTCTGCTTCTGGAAAGCAAACTTCGACTGGATGACCTGCGTTTCGGCGGCGGTCCTTTGCAACGAATTGAGCGCGCTGCGGTGGATCTCAGCGCCGAATTGGATCTGTACCGGGCCTTGCCAGTGCTGGAACCCCCGCCCAACTACCGCCCTCACCCTGGCCTTATTTTTGGCAGCTTTTACCGCCTGGTGGCCCCGGAAATTTCCGTCGCTTACAATCAAGCGCGAGCCGCCGGCGCCGCAACGATGCTTCCGGACAGCGGCATCAAAATGAGTTTGCGCATTGAAAATCTCAACCTGGCTCGATTCGCTCCGCAGGCGGCGGCTGGCATGCTGGAAGCTCGTCTGGAAGCTTCCTCCAGTACGGATTTCAGCAGACTGGGCCTGCAGGGCCAGCTGCGCCTGACTCAGGCGCGCTATTTCATCGGCCGATCCCGTTCGGGTTTGCATACGCTCTCGCTGAATCTCGGCGGCCAGTTGCACCTGAAGGATGGTCTCACCGAAATCGAGGTGGATCGGCTTCGCCTTGATACGCGCAGTCCAGAGGGGGCGCCAATGGCCCTGCTGGATGCCGCCGGTCGTATGGCTTTTTCCGGGGGCCGACAGACCTACGACCTGAAGGTTCGCGAACTTGATCTGGTGTATTCCAATTTGCATCCGGCGCTGCCCGGCCAGCTTCGATATAGTCTTCAACCATTGAAACTTTATCTATCTCGCGGCGCCAGCCTCAAGCTACAGGCTCGCTACGAACGCACGGCCACGCGTTCCGACTTGCGCGCCAGCGGGCAGCTGGCTGTCCCCTTCTTGAAGCTGAACGATCTGAGTTTTCAAGCCGGCATGGATTTTTCGCCAGAGCGGACGCACATTGAATCCTTGCGCATCGACGGTTTGAAAGGGGCCCTCGCGATTCGCGCGCAGGGCGAACTGAACCGAAGCGGAGGCGTATTGCGGCCGGCCCTGCGCGCCTCGCTGCGCATAGCCCAGGACGAATTGATTCCGATTCACGAAAACATCGCCCTTGGCGGCGCCCTCTCGCTTGATGCCCAGGTCGATGCTGAAAGAGTCCGCGGCAAATTTGGCGCCAGCAACCTCAACGTTCACTATACCAGCGGCGACTGCAGCTCATTTGAAAATCGAGGATGCACGGCCTTCTTTATCAATCGAATGAATGCCGAACTGCCCTTTGAACACAGTTTGCGCTATGCGCCGGCGACATCCGGCTCCGCTGAAAGCGACTATTTCAACGCCTATGGCCGCAGCGGAGCGCCCAACTTCACCGTCGTTTCCGTAGCTTCCAATCGCACGCCCAACGGGCAGATTGCGCCGGGTTCTTACTATTATCTGGGATCGCCGGCCGGCGACTCCGGACTTCAGGCGCGCATCCAGTACGCCAGCAACACGGTCTTTTTGCACTGGCTGCGACTTGCCGCCTACCGCCGACTCAGCGATTCTACGCCCCCGGCCTCGGCCTCGGCCCCGGCCAGCGCCTGGGCGCCCAACGGCTTGATCGATGGTCGCAGCATCTTCTTCCGCCTTGCCGATCTGAAGCCGGCGCACATGGCCTTTGCCGCCAATCTGCAAATCAAGAACCTCGATTTGCAGCCGTTCCTGCCACAAACGCGCAGCAACTACGATGGGGTTGTCAGCGCCGATATCAAGGCCGGCTCGCCGAATCTGGGCGACGCACTCTATTCCACGCAGGCGCAGCTCAATGTATTCCGAATCAGCCGCGAATTCAGCGGCTTTGCCACCCGCGTTTTGATGCCTGGTTCGGTCGCTTTTCTCGTCCGCAACACTGTAGAAGTGCCAAGTATTCGAGTTGAATTGCGGGGCGGATTGGTTTATTCCTACATTGGCGTCCGCCGCGGCGGCTTGTTTCCGGGTCTGGTGATTGCACCCGGCGAAGAGGAGATCAAGCAGGAGCGAATGCCTCTGGCCCAATTTCTGGAAAGGGCCCGCAGCGAGGTTCAGGACTTTCCGGAACGCGGAGCAGGAGGCGATGGTGCGTAGCTACAACCTACTACAATGGATGGTCGGCGCGCTTTGCGTAGTCTTCGTCGGCTGCAGCGCGCTGGAGTCGGTCCGCGAACCGGCCATGAAATTCTTGCGTCGAGGCTCCTGTATTTCTGTCGATCTGCCGCCCATTACGCTAACGCCCGCACGTACTGCCGCTGAGCGTCAGCTGATTGGCGAAGAGGGCGAAATCGAAGAGGATGGCTGGCTGATTGCGTCATCACAAAGCGCGCCGTACTACCTGCCGCAGGGCGGCCAGACGACGGCAGTTGCGACGGCAGAGCGTCGATATCAGATTGAGCAGGGCGTTCTTGGATTTTACCGCGAACCAATGCTGCGCTACCGTTCCGAGGGGATACTCGGAGAATCCTATGACGGTCGCCTGTTATTGGTTCCAGATTCCGTAGGCTCTCGTCGCGACGGCGTACGCTGGCAGGAAGAGATAGAGACGGCGCGCGCCATTGCCGAAGAGGTCAACCGGGCGCGCGACTGGATCATCGGTTATGATCGCGCACAGGCTGATGCCCGCGGCGATCGCGACGCGGCGGAGCGCGAAGCTACAGCTCGTCGACGCTATTATGAGGAGGCGCAAGCGCGCTCGGGAGAATGGATCTATACGCGCGACCGACGCTGGCAAAGAATTCGCTAAATATGTTGAAGAGACTTTTTCAGATCGGGCTATTGCTGTTCCCGCCGGCCCTGGGCCTGGCGGCAGCACTGCAATGCGCAGCAGCGCCGGAGCCCATTCGTCCGCCTGATTTTGACTATGCGCGACTTTCCGATCGATATTTTCGACGCAATCCGTCGGGCCAATTTCCGCTGACCGTACAGCGCGGCGTAAACCTGCACCCCGAAGTCAGCGGCGAGTATCTGTTCTACACTGCGGGTCGCGATGGTTCCGGCGACATCTGGATGCGATCGCTGAAGAGCTCGGTCAATCTTCCTCTGGTTCGACATCCCGCAGAACAGTACAAGCCGGCGCCGTCGCCCGATTTACAATGGCTGGCCTTTGTTTCGGAAGACTCCGATTCCAGCGGCGATTTGCGCATTGTCGCCATCGACCCTGCCGACTATCTGGAAAATGCGGTCAACGGCCTGGCAGCCCCGGAGCTCTGGGGCAATTCACAGAATCTTTCCGCAGTATTTGAACAATTTGCCGGCGACTCTGCGCCGGAATGTCGCGGCCCGGCCGGCGAGACCGACCCGGCCTGGTCGCCGGATGGCAGTCTGCTGGCCTTTGCCAGCGACCGCTGCACGCCCGGCGAGTACCACATCTGGATCGCGCCGATCAATCGCGGCAGCGTTTCCGGTCCGCCACAACGGCTGAGCGAAACTGGCGGCGTCCGGCCCCGTTTCAGTCCGGATGGTCAATTTCTGGTCTACGCCGACGGCGCCGGAACGGGCGCACGTTTGCGATTGATTCGCCGTCAGACCGGCGCGGACGAGGAACTGCAGTTGCCGCGCCTGAACGATTCCTCGCAGGCGATCAGTTACTTTGATCCGGCCATTGGAATAGAGGGCGACGGCGATTCGCAAAGGCTGATCCTCTACTTCGGCGCCATCCTCCACGACAGCAATGGCGACCAGCAACTCGATCGCAGCGACAGCGGCGGCGTATTTTCAGTCCCGCTGGCCGCCCTGTTGGACGCGAAAGGGCAGCCACAAATGCTGGTCGAGGATTCGACGCGAATCGCCAGCGTAAGCGCTTCGAGTTTCCTGGGCGGCGCAGTTCTTTACGCCGCCGAGCTATACAATAGCGTCAATGTTTACTTTGTGCGACCCGGCGGGGTGATCCCGCGCGAAGCCAGCATTGAAGCGCAGTATCGCCTCGCCGCAACCTACCGCAGCCGCAGTCCAGCGCGCTACCCGCTGGCGCTGGAGGCAGTATTGCGCTATTTTGGCGACAGCAGCGAGGCTTTCCTCTATCGCATTCGCACCCAGTTGTTACGCGCCAGCTTTTTGGAGCGCCAGGGCGATAGGCGCGGGGCTGCCAGCGCCCTGCGGCAGGCGCAGAGCCTGGCCAGCGACGATCCCTATGCAGCGCTGCAAATAGAATTGGCGGCACAGCCGCGCCCGGCGGCGCGCATTGCAATCTTGCGCCGCTTCAGCGAGAATCTGGCGCAAAATCCTGGGCCCTATGACGCCGTGCGGGCGCGCATCGCTCGCGCCGCGGCCCTGGATCAGCTGGCCGAATTGCAAGCTGAACAATCCCAGGAAGAGGAGAGTGTTCAGACTCTGGAGACGTTGCGCAGCGTGGCGCCCGAATACTATCTTGCGGAAGATGCTCTGCTGCGACTTGGCCGTCTGCAGCTCCGTCGTAGCGGCCAGATTCCCGCGCCCCTGCGGCAGCTTGGCGCTCAATCAAGCGCCAACGCTCGCGAGGAAATGACGGCAATTCTCTATGAATATTGTGTAAATATTCTGACCCCAAGCGCCGCCGCTACATTCATCGACCGCGAACTCAGCGATGCGTCGCTGCCGGCGCCGCTGCGCGCCGCGCTGATGATGTCCAGAAGCCGCGTACTGCTCGAGGAGAAATCGTTGCAGGCCTCTCTGGATGCAGCGCGCGCCGCGCTGACCCTGGCCCCCGTGGCAAACGGACAGCCGGAAGCAGGCTGGAGAACGCTCTTTGTCCGCTGCTGGCAGATGATCGCCGCCGCCCAGGAAAAGAACGGCGCTTTTGCCGAGGCCTACGCCGCACGCTTGACCTATGGCGGCGCCTATTCGACGGACGCGCGAGTTGAAATCGAGGCTGATGATTTTCTCGAATTGATTGAGGATGGCGAACATTCTATCAATCTTTTTGTACGCACGGCGCGCTCCATGGCCGCAGCGGTACGCGAGCAAGAGGACATTGCGCGCAGCGCCCTTGGGGCCGGCGCACTGACTGCGATCGGCGTAGACCAAACCGTGATTCGCCTGAACAGCGCCGATCGCGACTTGCTGGTCGACTTCTGCAATCCTGGTTCGCGCAACGGCGGTCTGTTTTTGCTGCTTGGACCGCGCTACATTCAACGCTACCAGCAATTCTGTCTGAAGGCGCAGTCGGTCGTTGGCCCGGCGGGAGGCGATCAACTGCCGGCCGAAGCGGCGCGGGAAGGAGTCGATCTGCTTTATACCGGCGCCTATGCCGATGGCAATATCATCAACCTCCTCTTTCTGAACATGAGTCGCCTCGGCGTTTTGCCGCAACTCTACCACGAACGCAGCATCTACTACCATCGACTCAAGAACGATCTGGCCGCAGAGAAGAACCGCTTCCTGATGGAGGCCCAGGAAAAGCAGTTCTTGTTCTTGAGCCAAAGCGATGTGGCCGGCGTATTCCAAACTCAGGATCCATATCGTGCGGATACCTTCGACGAAATCCTTGGCGTATATCGGTCGGCACAGGGAGAAGCGGCCGATGCCGGCGACCTATCGATGATCTATGGCTACGCCTATGCCCTGATCAAGAAGAACGTCGAGAAGGAGGCCTTCTACGCTCGCATCCAGGAGGCCGCGGCATCCGAACAACGCACGATAACCGAACGACTGCGCCCAGGCGGAGTCTATCTGCCTCCGGATTTGTTGCGCCAAAAAAAGGAGGAAACGCTCAGGGACCTGAAGAGCGCCGAATACTTGCTGATCTACATGCTCAACGTCGATCCGCTGCAGGCCGATGCCTACCTTCTGCTTGGCTGGCTCTATCAATATCTCGACGAACAGCAGCAGCGCCGAGTATATACTGTCCCGACTTTATTGGAAGATACATACTATTTTGTTACTCGCACCGAACCTGTCGCTCCAACCGATCGCAACTTTTATGCAGACCTGTATCGCAACTATTTCCCGGAGTCATTGTATGAAGGCAGCATTGAACTCTACCGCCAGGCGCTGGAGAAGCAGAGCGCCCTGAATGACCCGCAGGCCTCAGGTGCATTGAATCTGAATTTGGCCAATAGCTATTTTCGACTGCTGAACTTCAAAAGGGCCATTTTGCACTACCAGGCGGCGGAGGACAGTTTTGCGCGCATCCGCGGCGAGGGCTTCACCGACTATCGGCAGCGCGCACTTTTTGAAGCGAATCTTGGACGTGCGCTCTACTACGATGGCCAGCCCGGACCCGCGGCAATACGCCTGCAGCGCGCCTATCGCATCTATGATGAAATGGAGCGCAAGCCGCTGCACGAGCGCTACTCAACTATTAGCTTTCTATTGCGATCTCAGGCCGGCGAGCGACCGGCGGGAAATGCCGTAGAGTCCCCCGAGGTTCTCAAGGTTCGTCTGGATCAATTGCAACATGCCATCGAGCAGGTACGCTACAAAATGGCCTTGCTGGCGGCGCTAACCGGCCTGTCGCACTGGGAGGCCGGCGAATACGAAGAAGCGCATCTGCACTATCGAGACGCCGAGCTTCGACTCTATGGCGACGCCGGCGGCCACACCGGCTCGATTGATCGATCCAGCTTGATGAACTTTATCGCCCTTGCTCTGCAGGGGCAAGGCGAGTATGCCCAGGCCGATGAGCGCGCCGAGCAAGCCGCCCGCTACGCGCGCGATTCCAGTCTGATTCGCTTCGACGAGCAGTATTTGCCGCAGACTGTGGGCGGTCGCGCTCTGGGCTGCGTATTGCCCTATGGCGAGGACTTTTCGGTTGTCGGCGATGGTCGCAATCCCTATGGGTTTTCTCCGCTCCGTCAGTACGAGCTGGCGCTGGGCATTCAACTGGAAAACCGCATCTTGCAGGGCGACCTCTCCGGCGCCGAGTACCTGCTTCGGCAACGTCGCCAGATTTTCGAGGAGCGCGACTTTGATCTGCGTCTGGGACGCCTGGGCGCCATTGCAGCGCTCAGCCAGTCGGCGGTGAATTCTTACCGTTCGCGCGATTTTTCGCGCGCCGCCAGCCTTTTTGGGGATGCTGCCAGCGCCGCGCGTCGCTATTCAATTCTGAATAGTTTTCGAAGGAATTTTTCCAATCGATTCAAGTCGCTCTTTGCCTTTTTTGAGGAAGAAAGGACCGAGGCGACGGCGGTCCTGAGGTCCATTGATGAAGGTCTGGATGAGGTAGCTGCCTTCCGCAATGACTATCGCGAGCAGGTCAAGGCGCAGTTTATTGCCGAGCAGCAGCAGGAACAGCCGGACTACGAATATGATGATCTGCGCGATGGGCCGGCCCTGGCGGTCCGCGTCAATCGGCAACTGAGCGAAATCCTCACCATTGAAGGAGGCCTGCACTTTTATCGCGGGCGCAACCTGCAGCGCGCCGGCGGCCAGGATGCCGCCGTACAGGCCGAATATGAGGCGGCCCTGAAAAATTACGGCGATACGCTCTCGCTACTGAGCGGCGAGCAAAACTCCTCGCCCCGCGCAATTCGCCTGAGAATCAACCAGTCGCGGATACTGACTGCCGCTGGCCGTCACTATGAGGCGCGACGTCAATTGAATGAACTCATCGAACTCAGCTTTGAGTTTGGATTGCGCGCCGAGGAGTGGCAAGCGCGTTCCTTGCTGGCCCAACTGGAAGCCGAGCTAAGCCGACTGCCCGATCGCGAGGGACGCCGCAGCGCCGCGCTGGAACAATTCAATCGATGCATCGAGATGCTGGTGGAAACGCCTCGTCTCTACGCCTCTGTCTCGCGCAGCGCTGATTCGCTGTTGCAGCAGGCGGCGGAGTATCTGATTGAGTCAGGCAAAAGCAATGAGGCGCTGCGTTCGCTGGAACTGCAATGGGAGCTCCATCTCAACTGGCAATTCCTGCGCAATCCCATTCAGTTTGCCGATGCCGATCTGCAGCGGGCCTTCCGCCGCATGCGTTTTGCCCAGAATGAATTGATTCGACTGGATCGCGAAGAGTCGCGTCTGCGCTACTCCCGACAGAATTTGCAGGAATTGTTGGCGGCGCGCGAACGAATGCTTTCGGATTTTCGAAAGCACCGAGATTTGATGCTCCAAATGAGACCGGCGTGGCGTCCGTTTCTTGTTTTGATCTCGGCGCAAGGCGTTCCATTGCCGCAACTGCTGCCTGATCAAGCCATCGTTCGCAATTTTCAGACGCGCCATGGCGTCGCGCTGTGGTGCCTGCGCGGCGGCCAGCCGCTGCACTTCATTGCGCCTTCTCCCGAAGTCGGCCCCGATGACCTCCGACCCGGACTGCAGGCCTGCCTGGGCGCAAATAGCAACCTTCAGTGGACTCTGATTCCAGATTCCCGCCTCTACAACGGGGCCTATGAAAACCTGGCCCGCGAAGCGGGATGGAGGCCGCCGCTCTTCGCCACCCGATTCAGCGATCTATTTCCCGCATATCTAGATCGTCCGCAGCTCAGCGCGCCGCCGCAATTGCGCGCCTACAATTTGAGGACATTTGCTGCTCTGGACTATGAAGGCGCGGCAGCGCAAGACGCAGACATAGTGGCCCTGCCCGCGCCCGATTCCGAGATCCTATTTCGAGCCGGCGAACGACTCTTCTTTGATGCACGAATCTGGTTTTCCGAGGAGCGCTTCACCTCGCTGGCGTTCGCCTGGCGCACGGGCGACGATGGTTCCTCGTTTCGCGCCGTTGCCAGACTGTACGAGGCGCTGCGCGCCCAGGGCGTCAGTACGCTGGCCGCTGCCAGAATAGAGCAAAACGACGTCGAAACAATGCAAACTATGTTTCGCGGCGGCAATCCGCAGGCCCAGGCGGCAGCGCTGGTCGCCGCCAGGGGCGCGACAACTCCCGATTTGCGGTACGTTGCCAGGCTGCTGGAAGAACGAGGCGCAACTCCCTACGAGGAAAGCGGACTGCGCATTTTCGGCGCGGCTGGCTTTCGTCGCGAAGCGCAACAGCTGCAAATTGCGGCGCAGCGCAGCCAGACATTGAGCGAGGCCAGGCGCCTGGAGGCCGCGGGGAACCTGATCGAGGCTGGCGACCGCTATCGTTATGCCGCTTCGCTGCAAACAGCCGCCGTCGACGAGCTGCAGCTTTTTGAGGACGATCGCGCCGTGGCGCGCATCGACCTGCGCCTGGCGCGAAATACTGTAGAACGCGAGGCAATTTGTCAGCGATTGCTCAATCAGGCTGGTGCGACCGGTCCGCTGCGACAGGCGGCGCTGCACGATCTTGTCGAGTCTCTGCTGGAGGTCGGCGATCTAGGTCTGGCGCGGCGAATGAGCGAACAAGGGGCGGCAGGCGGCGACCGTCAGGAAATGGCCAACCTCGAGCTACTGGCGCGCCTGCGGCGCAATCGCTTTGGCGATCGTAACGACGAACGCGCTCAATTTCCGCAGAGTTTTGATCGCGCTCTGCCACAAATCAGCGGGAACTCGCGCGCCGTTGAAGTAGGCGCATTGCTCAACTCTCACGCCCTGCTGCGAGAAGCGACGCTACTGAGCGATGCACTACAAAGACGAGGCCAGACCGAAAGTGCGGCGCTAATTCGATTTGAAAGCCAGTGCGTTCGCTACTTTCTTTTTGGCGGCGCGATGCCGGCAAATCTGACCGTTGATCAGGCGCCGCAGCCCGATCAAATGCTGGCCAGCGCGGCCTTCGATTCCGACGTCGCCTTCAACGCCAGGATCGATACGATAGCCATCGACCGCGGCGGCCTGGCGCTGGCCAAGTTTCGACGTCGCCTCTATGAACAAACGCGCGCCTTCATGAAAGGCCAGACGCCGACCCTGCTCGATTTGAGCGATGTGACAACCCCGGAAGGCGGATCCGCCTATCGTTCCGTTGCGCCACTGGAGCGGGCGGCGCTGTTTCGGTTGCTGCTGGCGGCGATGCCTTACGATGGCGAATTGCAAGCTCTACAGTCGACCGAGATGCTGCTGCGGGCCGAGCGATCGGGCAGCGAAAGCAGAGCAGCATGGATGGCCCTGATTGCCGCAGAATACTTGATTGAACTGGAGGACTTTGCGGGCGCTGCGCGACTGCTGCAACTGCATTTTGAAGCGGCAGCGAACGCAATTCCGGATGATATGCGAGATACGCGCGCAGCGCGCGCCGCGTTGATCGAACTACGCGCGGGGTGGCGCACGCCGCTCAGTAGCCGGGCGGCCTCATGGACGTTGCAGTTGCAGCGGCGCGGCCCTGGCGGTTTGACGGATCTGCTTTCTGCTATTCCGCTAAATGCTTCTCCAGATTCGATCGCGCACTGGAACGCGGCCATTGGCCGCATAACTCGCGACGGCGACGGACTGCTTTCCGGCGCCGCGCAATTGAAGGCTGCCGCAGCGCTGGCCAAGCTGGAGGCTATCCGCCAATCTAATTGGACTTTTCTGGCGAACGCCGCTTTGCACCAGGAAGCGCTGCTGCGCTGGATGCAATCGGAAGAACAGAGTGCATCCTCGCCGCCAATGTTTGAGGACGCCGTTGCCGGACTACTGGCCCGCCTGCCTGCCAGTCAAAATTACGCAATTCTTGCGGATACTGCAGATCAGGCCTTTCGCATCCTACTGCACGACGGCAAGGTAGAGGCCAGCGAATTGGATGGCGGCGGACGATACTTGCGCGGAAGTACGCGGGAATACCTCTCCCGCTTGCGACGCGGACAGGATGCCGGCGCCGTGTTCAGCGATCTTTCCCGACGCATGCGCGCTATGGCGCCTATTTCCGCACGCGGATTGATCTATGTCTGGATGCCAGACGTTCTGGCCATGGCCCCGATACCGCCGCAACGCGGAGACCGCCTGTTTCAGGCGCTGGACCCGCGATCGATGGCGCGCACCGCGCCGGCCGCCTGGCGAGGGGGGGAGGAATATCCCGATCAATTCCTGGTAGCACTGAGCCGATCTGGCGCCGCCGAAGGCGCCTTGCAGCAGACGCTGGATCGCATGGAGCAACTCTCTCTCGGCCAGCGCGATGACCGCAATGCGGCCGCCGCCCGGCACTGGATGTTGCGCAGCCGCGACGCTGAGGGCGCACTGCGACAGTGGACGCAGGGAGCATCGACTCAGCCCTGGTTCCTGAGCGCTGCTACCGATAGCGACGACGTTCTGGCCAATGTTCGCACCTTTCGGTCCTTGCAGCGTCAGCTGGCGGCGCGCCTGCACAGCCCCGGGCTGATGACCCTGCACGAACCAAACAACTTCCAGCACGCCTATTTCATTCGGCTGTTTTACAATCGATCCCTGCGCGAAACCGATATTGCCCGTCGCTACCTGGCGGCAATCTTCAATCTGCGCCGGAACAATGGCGCCGTTGAAACGGACGCCAATCTTTACCGTATTTTCACGCCAGTCTGGATTGAGGATCCGCCCGTTCAGTAGTCGATGCTGAGTTCGCGAATTTTCTTATCCAGCGTGTTGCGGTTGATGCCCAGATAACGCGCCGCCTGTGTCTTGGTGTAGCGGAACTTCTTGAGCGCCATCAGGATCAGTCGCTTCTCTACTTCCGCTATGACAATGTCGTAGACGCGGCCCTCCATTTCGCGAAGTCGTTCCTCGGAAGGCAAAGTGCGCTCGGCCCAATCGCCGCCGCCAACGGCAAGCTCAACTGTTTGCGGCGCAGCGTGGCCGACCTCAGCTTCCGCCGTATAGTTCTGGAATTCCCGAAAAGGCAGAGTACTGTCCTGAAAATCCTCGGCGGTCAATGCATCGCGCTGACTGAGAACAACGGATCGCTCCAGCACATTTTCCAGCTGGCGGACGTTGCCCGGCCAATCATAGTTTTCCAGCAATTGTATGGCATCGGGGGCAATGCCGGCGATGTTCTTCCCGTTCTCCTTGTTGAATTTTTCGATAAAATGGTGCACCAGCGCCAGAATATCCTCTTTTCTTTCGCGCAATGGCGGGATCTTCAAATGAATTACATTCAAACGATAGTAGAGGTCGGCGCGAAAGCGCTTTTGCGCAATCTTCTCTTCAAGATCGGCGTTGGTCGCAGCGATGACGCGGATATCGACCTGTCGCGTGCGGCCGCCGACCGGTTCGATCTCCCGCTCTTGAAGTACGCGCAACAATTTGCTCTGCAGATTTAGATCCAGCTCGCCAATTTCGTCGAGAAAAATGGAACCGCCATCCGCCGCTTCAAATTTGCCCTTCTTGTCCGCCACAGCCCCGGTAAAAGCGCCCTTACGGTGACCAAAGAGTTCGCTCTCCAGCAGATTTTCGGGGATCGCTGCACAGTTGATTTTTACGAATGGTCCGTCGCGTCGCGGGCTATTGTAGTGGATCGCGGAAGCGATTAGCTCCTTGCCGGTTCCCGATTCTCCAGTAAGCAGAATCGAAGCTCGCGAATCGGCAATGATGCGAACCTTTTCAAAGAGCCTCATCATCGCCGGCGAGCGGCCAATGAGGCTGCCAAACTGGTATTTGCCGGAGAGCTCTCGCTTGAGTTGAATGTTTTCAAACATTACAACTCGCGTTTCATCTCTCACCAGCTTCTGGATGGTAATAGCCTGGGAAATGAACGAGCCAACGATCTCAAGAAATTCGAGCATCGAATTGGCTTCGTCATCGCGCGCCTGGCGGGTAAAGGTTGAAAAGACGCCGACCACATCCGGTCCAGAGAAAATTGGACAACAGAAAAAGGCCATGTCCTCGCTATCGCCTACCAGCTTCATGCGGTTCAGAAAATCGGGCGCCTGCAACACGCTGGGAACATAGGCTGCCTTCTTGTTCAAAAACACCTGGCCGGTGATCCCCTCGCCCGGCGCATAGCGCAGCGCCGCTGTTTCATCGCGCGGAGCATTCACGCTCGCTTCGATCTTCAGTACGTCCTCTTCACGATCGTAGAGCAGAAGGGTGCTGCGATGCAATCGAAAGGCCTTTTCCGTAATCGTCATGATCTCTCGAAACACGTCCTCAAGGCGCAGCGAGGCGGAGACAACGCGAGAGATTTCGATCATCACGCGGTGGAAGCGGTCGCGAATCTTCAGCAATCGATTGTCGCTGAGCTTCTGGAAAATCTGCGCGGCCAGATTGGCCATGATGCTCAAGATATGTTCCTGCTGAACGTTGAAGGCGTTCGCTCGCCTGGAATCAACGGAGACTACGCCAATTACGTCGGCGCGCACAAGCATTGGCGCCACAAGCTCGCTGCGCAGCTCGTCATTGACCGCCACATAGTCCGGCTCCAGCTGGGCATCATGCACCAGGCGCGACTTGCCGTGCAGGGCCGCCCAGCCGCTAACCCCCTGCCCCACCGCCAGACTGAAGGTCTCTGTATCCACGCTGAGTCCGCGGGCTACGCGGATACGCAGAGTCTGTTTGTCCTGATCAAGCAGCATTATGCTGCCGGAATCGGCAGCGGTGATCTGCATGCAGGCAGAGAGAATTTGGTCCAGAACCGATTCTGGCTCATCATTCTGGCTCATCGCCCGCGTGATATTGCTGATGAAGTTGAGAGCCTCGCCCCGCATGCTAAGTTCGCTTTGCATCGCCTGTCCCTCTGCCTATTTTTGACGCACCAAAGGGTCAATCTGCCCCTTTTGCAGACACTAGTTTTTTTACCAGTGATCAGCGACCATAAAAAAAGCGAATTTCCTGATTTGAGGCGCCGTCTGGACCCTGAATTATTCTAGAATCTGCTGGTAGATTCAACAAGGCAAAGCAGATCGCACGGAAAATGCAATATATGCCTTCTTTTTATACTACCTTTTTGGAGTGGAGGGGTATCAGACTTGCGCTTCATCACCTTGGCGCGCCTGCTGAAGCGGGACAGATCAAGCGACGCGGAAGTCTCCTGCTGCTGCATGCCACGGGTTTTCCCTCCGGGGCCTACCTTCCACTGCTGGAACGTTTTGGCAGCGAAGGCCTCGACGCCTGGGCCCTGGATTTCAGCGGACACGGCGATTCGGAAGCCGTGCGCCCGCAAAGCTGGGCCGACTTTGGCGACCAGGCGCTTCACGCCCTGCGTTTTCTCCTGGCTGAGCAAGTCACCGGCCAGGAACAACCGCTGTTTCTGGCGGGTCACAGCCTCGGCGGCGCGGCGGCCCTTCTGGCCGCTGCACAATGCACAGATCGGCGCCTGCGGGCCCTGGCGCTCTTTGACCCAACCGTTTTCTCGCCCTGGCTCAGCTACCTGCTGCCCTACCTCCCTCATCCGCTGGCCAGGCAAGCGCTGCGCCGACGCGAGCGCTTCGCCTCGCGGGCGCTCGTAGAGCGAGCCTACTTGCGCAGCCCCACCTTTCGCGCCTGGGACAGAGCTTGTTTTCAATCCTACCTTGATTGCGCTCTCAAAGAAGATGGGGCCGGAGGGATGCAATTGCGACTCTCGCCGGAGCTTGAAGCGCAAACTTTTCTGAGCTTTCAGGGCGGGCAGTGGCGCAGTCATCGGAAAGTACTACAACCGATGCTGCTGCTTCGCGCCCAGGCTTCCGGCGTTTGCCCGCCGCGCGCCGCGCGCCTGCTCTGCCGAGGCCATTCCGCTTCACGCCACGAAACCCTGCCAGCCGCCTCGCACTTCTTTCCCTTCGAATCGCCGCAGCGAACCGTAGAAAAGACGCTGGCGTTTCTCAAGCCGTGGACGACCAACTAACCCTTTACGCACAACAACTGTTTTAGTTCCGCAAAGACTTCCACCAGATCGCGCTGACGCTCCATTACCTGATCGATATCCTTGTAAGCCCCAGGAATCTCGTCGACGACGCCGGCATCCTTTCGACATTCGATGCCGGCAGTCTGGGCGAGCAAGTCGTCTTGATTGAAACGTCGCTTTGCTTCCCCGCGGGACATCCTTCGGCCGGCGCCGTGTGAAGCGGAATGCATGGAGTCGGCGTTGCCCAGACCCCGCACCACAAAGGAACGAGCGCCCATGGAGCCCGGGATAATGCCAAACTGCCCTTTTTGCGCCGAGATCGCGCCCTTGCGCGTAACAAAGAGCTCTTCGCCAAAGTGCATTTCTTCGGCCAGATAATTATGGTGGCACTGGATCATTTCGCCAAAGGAAATTCCCGGAAACAGGTCGCAGAGGATATCTTTCAGATACTCAACCATCAATGTTCGGTTCCAGCGTGCGTACTCTTGCGCCCAGTTGAGATCGCTTCGGTAGCTCTCCATTTCCGGAGTGCCGGCCAGAAAGACAGCCAGGTCCCGGTCTGGCAGGGACTGATTGTGGATCAACTCCCTGGCCCTTGCAATGTGGATTTCTGCCAGACTCTTGCCTATGTTTCGACTGCCGCTGTGCAGCAGCAGCCAGATTCCTCCCGCCTGGTCCGCGCAGAGCTCGATGAAATGGTTTCCGCCGCCTAGCGTTCCGGCCTGGCGCTCCAGGCGCTGGCGAAGCGAAGCTACGCCGCGATCCAGCTCCGCCGACTTTTGCAGGTGAGCGTAGAGTTGCTCCTGCAGGGAGCCGCTGCGAAAAGCCCGAGGAAGCTGCCGATTTTCCGGATGAGATTCGAAACCAACAGGTATTGCGCCTTCTATGGCGTTGCGCAATGCCCTGAGCGAGTCAGGCAGCTGCGAAATTTTCAAGCTGGACGGCAATGCACACATGCCGCAGCCAATGTCTACGCCGACCGCCGCCGGACTGACCGCGCCGCGCATGGCAATGACCGATCCAACGGTCGCTCCCTTTCCAAAGTGAACATCCGGCATGATCGCCAGGCGCGCGCACCACGGCATGGAGGCGATATTGCGAATCTGACGCTGAGCCGATTCCTCCACCTCCGAGAGCGGAATCCAGAGTTGCGCTTGCACATTGGTCGAGGATAAGGTGTCGATCATTTGCAGAGCCGCTTTTCGGGGACAGCTGACTGCCACACTGCAGGCAGCAATTCTATTTGTCGAAAGCCCGAGGTCGTTCAGCATGATACATGCGACCAGGAGTGAAACTTGTTTTTTTACCTCTCCAAAATATTCAGCGGCTTGCTTTTCCCCTATGCTCTGTTTCTGTTACTGTCCATCGTCGCTGCAATCAAGCTGCCACGCTCTCGCTTTCGTTTGGTCTTTCGATTGGCCCTGGTTGCAATTTTCTTGCTCTCCACCAACCGCATCAGCGGCGCGCTGATTGCGCCGCTGGAGTCAGCCTACCCGCAAATGCGCAGCGCCGACGCGCCACAGGCTGACGCCATCGTTGTTCTGGGCGGAATGAGCGATCCTTTGAGTGCGCGACTGGAAGGACCTGAGTTTCTGGATAGCGTAGACCGCATCCTCGCCGCCGAGCTCTTGTGGCGGGCGGGCAAGGCGCCGCTACTGGTAATCAGCGGCGGCCTGGGTTTGATGTTGCAGCGCGGCGAGCCGGAGGCCCGCGCCTTGCAGCGTTGGCTGCTGGCCCGCGGCATTCCACAGAGCGCGATCGTCATCGGAGACCGCTCTCGAAATACGGCGGAAAACGCCATTGAAACGGCGGCGCTGGCGCGCAGCCGCGGCTGGACTCGAGTGCTGTTGGTGACTTCGGCCTTCCACTTGCCGCGCGCAACGCTCTGTTTTCGTAAACAGGGCCTGGCGGTTATTCCCTTTCCGACAGACTACTATCGCTCAGTTGTCGATCCAGGCCCGGAGGGAATCATGCCGGCGCCGGGGGCCATGTCACTGTCGACAGTGGCAATCAAGGAGTACCTTGGCATCGTCGCCTACTGGCTACGAGGTTACATTTGACAAACACTGTCTATGGAGACGGCGGGAGTCGAACCCGCGTCCTACGGTGCGCAACCAGAACCACTACATGCTTAGCCGGCGGAGTTTAGAGCGTCGCCCTTACCCGTCGGCGCGACGAGCGACGCTTTGCGAACCAAAGGCTTACTCGGAATGCGATTCGCGCCATTCCGCAGCGCCCCCCGAAGTTTGACGCTCTACGACCGCCCCGAGGGGGAGGCGATCAAGAGCGCTGGAAGCTTATTAAGCAGCCAGTGCCAGTTCGTTGTTGGCAGTTAAAGGTTGAGGTTTTTACGAGTTCCTCAACTCGGCATGCGCCCCTGACTACGGATCACAGCAGTCGAAACCGTTTCGTCCCCGTATTCAAACACAAATAAAGCATACAAATCGAATGGAAGCAAGGATTTTTTCGATTGCTGGGTTGTAGCTCAGAGCTCGTTTTCCTGGCCCGGGCCAAGCAGCAGAATCTCCATATTTTCACCAAGCACCGTATCGCCGTGGGGCGCAAAGATCATTCGACCGCCAACCGTTCGAATGCCCACGGCCAGGTAGCCTCGCTCGCGAAAGTCGGTATTTGCCAGGGTTGCGCCCAGCAGCGGATCGCCGGCGCGCAGCGTATGGATTTTCATCTCGAATTCGTAATGCGCCCGCTTCAAGATCACTTCCAGAAACTCGTCTACCTCCGGATGCAGGAGGCTGCGCGCCATATGCAATCCGGCCGTGGAGTACGGCGACAGCACCCGGTCAGCCCCGGCCTGCAGCATTTTTGGGCGCGTGCTTTCTCTGGCAATGCGCGTCTCAATGCGAATTGAGGGATTCAGGCGCCTTGCCGATAGCACAACGAAAAGATTGTCGGCATCAGTAGGAAGCACAGCTGCCAGGCCGCGGCATTGTTCAATGCGCGCGGCAAGCAAAGACTCCTCCTGCAAGGCATCCAGCAGCAGGACCAACCACTCAACTTTGCCAGCCGAACGCAGCAGCTGGACTGCGGAATCCGGGTTTGGATCGAGGACCACAAAAGGAACGCCTGAGCGATCAAGCTCGCGGGCCATCGCTTCCGCCATACGGCCTCCGCCACAAATGATAAAGTGATTCTTCAATCTGCTGATGCTTTCTTGCATGCGGACTTCCTCAAAGAATGTGCGAAAGCGAGCGCCGACAAAGGCCTTTAGCACCCCGTCCAGAGCCAGACCATAAAAGAGTACGCCGCCCAAAATGAGCGACATGGTAAACATTCGTCCGTGATTGGAGAGCGGATGTATCTCGCCAAAGCCAACGGTGCTCACCGAAATCACCGTCATATACAGAGAATCAAACAGCGTCCAGCCCTCGATCAGATGGTAGCCGCTGACGCCGCCGGCCAGCAAGAAGCAAAGAAAGAAGGTCGGCCTTGCCAGGCTGAGTCCGCTATCGCGGATCAGACGCCAGGCCCCCCGCAGCGGCAGACGCCAGCGGCGCAGTAAACCAACGTTTCCATTTGTCTTGATCATCGCCCCGGCAAAGCGCCCCACATTGGACGCCTGCAGCATTCCGCGATTCCCGTTGCCAGAGGCAAGCGAAGGTCTCCTGCATCTTACAATATTGTAGTCGTCGTCATCGCCCGGAGCGAGCCCGCTGACCATGGAGCCGCGATGATTTCCCAGCAGCCGCGAGAGCAGCGCATCTTTGCCGCGCTTTGTCTACTTTTTCTGGTCTACAGCATAGCTTCCCGAGTCTGGGTGACAGAGGACGCCTACATCACTTTTCGCTCGGTGGAGAATCTCTATCGCGGCCTGGGCCTGGTTTACAACCCCGGAGAGAACATCGAGTCCTTTACCCATCCGCTCTGGATGATGTGCCTGGTATTGTTGAAGGGCGCCGGCTTGCCGCTGCACAGCGGCGCCATTGTGATCGGACTGTTATGCAGCGGCTGCGCCCTGGCGCTGCTGGCCCGCCCGGCTCTATCCGCCGGCCGCCTGCCGCTTGCGGCCCTGGCCCTGGCCGGGATTTCAGGATTTCGCGATTTTGCCACCGCGGGGATGGAGTACTCGCTGCTCTTTGTGTTGCTGGCGCTTTTTCTCAGGAACGCCTACCGCGGTCGACTGCTGGATCATCCTCTCCAAAATGCCGTACTGCTGGGACTGATCTACCTGTGCCGACCGGAACTGGCGCTGCTTGGCCTCTACTACTCGGGATTCGCGGCGGTGGAAGCGCTGCAACGCGACTGGCAAGGACGCTGGCAACTGCGACTGACGCCAGCGATATTCTGGGCCGCTGGTCTGCTGCTTACGGTAGCCCCCTATCACCTGTTTCGCTTTCTCTATTATCACGATCTATTTCCGAATACATACTATGCGAAGTCCGGTTTGCAACCTTACTACCGCCAGGGACTGCAGTACCTCTACGCCACGCTTTCGGGGGCGCCGATTCTCTGGCTGCTCGGGCCGGCGGCCTTCCTGCCAACGCTCTGGCATCGGTGGCGGCGAGAGCTTGGACCCCAGCGTTCGCTGGCCAATCTGCGCGAGGCCGGCGCCGCGGCGCTTTCCGCTTGGTACATCGTACGAGTGGGCGGCGATTTTATGGCCTACCGTTTCTTTTTACCGCAAATTTTCATTCTGTCCGTCCTTGCTGAGCGCTGGCTCCAGGCGACGCCGGCGATTGCTCCGTTACAATCGCTCCGCAATTGGCTGGAAGGCATGCTGGCCCAGCGCACGACAGCAGCGCTGCGCTGGGCGGGCCTTTTAGCGCTGACTGCGCTGAGCCTCTGGCCCCAACCCTTAACGCGCGGCGGAATCGCCGATGAGCGTCGCTATTTCTTTGAAGCCTCCGGCGCCTCGCCGCTCTCGCTCTTCTTTGGGCAGCGCCACGCCTGGGGTTTGACAGGCGATCGCTATCGTCGTCTTGCAGAGTGCCTGGACCTCCGTCCCCTGCACATTGCTAACAGTCAGGCACAGGCGCACTGCCTGCGCGGTATTGGCCTGGGATACTCGGGAGTCGCCGCCGGTCCTCGCGTCTACATTCTGGATGAGCAGGCCCTGCCCAATCGCGACGTTGCGCTGTCGCCGGTTCTGGTTCGCTGGCGACCGGGACATGAGCACTACCTGGACCGCGAACATGTATTGCGACGCGGGATGTTGTTTTGTTCCAGCGGAGAACCGCACTACGATCGCGCCATGCGCACCGACCTGGGCATCGTGCTGAGCCTTGATCCGGAAATCCTGGCCAGACTGGACCGGCCTGTGCAGCGCCTGCAGCAGCTCTTGCTCTTGAAACAGGAAGGCAGCAGCATCGTCAAACGCCTGGAGCTGCGCTACGGTCAAACCATCGAACAGCTCCTGCCGCTGGCTGCCAGATGGGAACAGGATCCATTTCTGGAACGCTACCGCAGTTGCTGGCAGGATGCGCGCGGCAGCGACGCGCTGTTTTTTTATTGAGCCTGGCGCTTGCAGCGCGCGGCCAATCATTCAGGCGGTTGCGCCTGCCTTTCAGAGCAGCTATTCGGGATTGGGCGCTGAACCTCCCTTTCAGGTGATCAGCCGCAGCGACATCTATGCACAATCGGCAATTCCCTACCTGAACTTACAAATGCGTTTAGAAGTCTCCGCTTTTCATTTCCTTGCAAATTACACGGTTGGCCAGCGCTACCGCGTCGTTGCGCTGGCAGTTGAGGCCTTCTGGTAGATCCTTGAGGCGGGCGCCGCTTCTACTTTCAGTTGACCGTGGCGCCGCCTGGGAATACACGGTATCCGGTCTCCAGAAAGCGCCCATAGCTCAGCTGGATAGAGTACTTGGCTACGAACCAAGGGGTCGGAGGTTCGAATCCTTCTGGGCGCACAAAACTGCGCAAAGGCCTCAATTCAGGCGGCCTCATGCGAGACCGCCGGCATTGAGCCCTATTCGCACACGTAGTCGATGCGCCATTCGGTAATATCCCGAGTGGTCAAATTGCTCACGGTTTGACTTTGACTGTCGGTGCGGCGTTGACCGACGCCCACATTGCCAACCCGGACGCCTGCCGCGTTGGTTGTGGATTGCCCGCTGGTCTGGCTGGAGCCGCTGCTTGTCTGACCAACGACTACTTCACCTTCGCTGACGATGCGCGGCGATTTGTTTCCACAGTTCGTCGCCATCATTGCATTGGCATTGGCGCGCGCGTCATCGCGCTGCAGGAATCCTCCGCCGATGCCTATCGTGCCGCCCGCGCCCGGCTGAACGGAAACCATCCGGGCCGATGCACAGCCGGCGGTGACTGACGCAGCCAGCAAAGCCAAAAACAGCGAAATTCGTTGAATATGCCTCATATCCTTTAAGAGACCTCCAGATCAAATACGAGATTTGGCGCCTGTCTGATCAAAAAAAAGGGGGCGGCCTCGGAATTTTCTGGGGCTTTTCGTTGCAGCGCTCGCGCAAATGATCGTAGGTATAGATGCCCGTGTCGTGGCCGTCCGACCAGTTCAGTTGCAGGGCATAGCGACCCACTTTCTTCCAGGAAAGCAAGGCAATCGATTCAATCCCGCCGGTTGTGGGACGCGCATCGGCCTCATGTCCGCCGCGGCAGACGGCACAGGGGCAATTGCGACGCAAGGCCAAAAGCCCAAGCCGACACTCCTTGCCATCCTTCCAGCGGATGTGCAGGTCCTGAGCATCAAAATCGATCTGATCGGGAAGGGTTGATAGCATTCTACTCTCGCTTTGCGCTTGACCAAAATTGACTGACTTGTCAATCAATACCTGAGCCCTGTAGCGCCCGCTTGCAGCGGCGCTCAAGAGGAGAGGCCTCACGCATGAATCGAAATGGCGCACTGCGTGCACAGCGCAAGGCCAATCGTCAGGAGCACATTCTGTCCTCGGCCATTACTGTCATTGCCGAGAAGGGCTACCACGGCACGCGCATTGCGGACATTGCCGAGCGCGCTGGCGTCGCCTACGGCCTGGTCTACCACTACTTCGGTTCCAAGGAGCGGATCTTTTCCCATATCGTGGAAAGTCTCTGGCAGCGCTTTGGCGATCGTATCCGCCGCATCCGGCAGCAGGAGTTGTCGGGCGTCGAAAAGCTGACGCAAATCAGCGATTACATGCTCGATACCTTGATTGCCCGGCCAGATTTGATTCGGCTGCTGGTGCAGGAGGTGGTGCGCGCTCGAAATTTCAAAGAACTGCCGCACTTTGAGCTGGTACGACGCATCGTTGAAATGATCGAGGAGATTTTTCAGGCGTCCATTGAACGCGGCGAATTGCCGGCGGATGCCGATCCACGCTTCTTGAGTTTTGCTTTTTTTGGCGCCGTAGACACAACGCTGACAATGCTTTCCAGCGGCGTCTACAGCGATGGTCGCAAAGTAGACGCACGCTATGTCAAGGGCGTAAAGCGACGCATGCGCACCTTTCTCCATTCCGGAAGTTTTGGGAGAGTCGTATGAACTTCGCCATGCCAGCGGACGTACTTGAGTTTCGCGAGGCCGTATTCGATTTTGCCCGGCAACATGTAGCTCCCAGCGCCGAAGAGCGCGATACCGAGGAGCGCTGGGACCCGCAGCTATGGCGCAAAATGGGCGAGATGGGTCTTCTGGGGCTGAGCTTTCCGGCAGAGTACGGCGGCCAGGGCGCCAGTTGCCTTGCTACCACCGCAGCTACCGAGGCCTTTGCTCATGGCAGCAGCGACGGCGGTTTGACCCTCGCCTGGGGCGCGCACACGATCATTGGCGGCATGCCCATTGCACTGTGTGGTACGGAGGATCAGAAGCGGCGCTACCTGCCGCTACTGTCCAGCGGCGAATGGACCGCCGGTCTCGGCCTCACCGAGCCAGGCGCCGGTTCCGACGCTGCCGGCAGCATGGAAACCCGGGCGGAAAAGCGAGGAGATCGTTATATATTAAATGGTTCGAAGATGTTTATCACCAACGGACCGATTGGCGATCTCTTTACGGTCATGGCCGTAACCAACAAGAAGCGCGGGGCCATGGGGATATCCGTCTTTCTGGTGGAGAAGAATTTTCCGGGCTTTCGCGTCGGTCGAAGGCTCAAAAAGCTGGGTATGCGCACCAGCCTCACTTCCGAGCTCATTTTCGAAGATTGCGAGGTCCCGGAGGAGAATCTGGTAAGCGTCGAGAACAGCGGTTTTGCCCGCGTTGGCAGGGCGACGCTCGAATGGGAACGCACCGTTCTCGTTGCTGGCGGCGTGGGCGGCGCCATGGCAGCCATGGACAGCGCATTGCGCTACGCGCGGGAACGACATCAATTCGGTCAGCCGATTGCAAATTTTCAGGCCATTCAGGACAAGATTGCTCGAGCGCGGATGAAGCTCGATGCCAGTCGCCTGTTGCTTTTCCGCAGCGCCTTGAAAGAGGACCGCGGCGAGGCGGCGCCCATCGAATCGTCGGCGGCAAAACTCCACGCTACGGAAGCGATGATCGAAATCGGCTACGAGATGGGTCAAATTTTTGGAGGCTACAGCTTCATGCACGAGTATCCGGTAGAGCGCTTTTACCGCGATGCGCGCCTTGGCACGCTGGGCGCCGGCACCAGCGAGGTGATGCGCTCGATCATTGCCGCCAATCTCTAGTCCGGAGTCGCACATGGATCTGGAACTGAATAGCGAAGAACAAGAGTTTTATGATAGCTTCCGGGAGTTCTGTCAGCGTAAGATCGCGCCCACAGCGGCCGCGATGGACGCCGCCGGAATGTTGCCGCGCGAACGCTGGCAGGAGCTGGGACGCGCTGGATACAATGGCCTTGGCTTGCCAGCTAAGTACGGCGGCGACGGCGCCAGTTATCTGTTGAACACCCTGGCGCACGTGGCGCTGGGCGAGGCTTGCGGTTCCAGCTTTCTTTCGGTGGGCGCCTCGGTCAGCCTGTTTGGCGGTCCGATTGCCATTCACGGCAGCGATTTGCAGCGCCAGCAACACCTGCCGGAGCTGATTGCCGGCAATGAAATTGGCTGCCTTGCTGTGACCGAACCGGGCGCCGGCTCGGACGTTTCGGCTTTGCGCTGTAACGTTCGGCAGCGCGGCGACGAATTTCTGCTGAACGGACAGAAGACCTACATCACCAATGCGCCGCTTGCCGACTACGCTTTGACGCTTGCTCGCACCTTCAGCGAGGATGGCCGCGATCTGGGTTTGACGCACTGGATTGTGGACTTGCACGCCGCCGGCGTCAGTCGCGGCAAGCCCATGGAGAAGCTTGGCTTTCGCGCCTCGCCTACGGGCGAACTTTTCTTCGAGGATGTGCGATTGAAGCGCGAAAATATCATGGGCGGCGTTGGTCGCGGCTTTCGGATTACTATGGAAGCCTTCAATAAAGAACGCCTGGCCCTTGCCGCCTATTCCGTTGGCGCCATTGAGGCCTGTCTCACGGCCGCGCGTCGTTACGCTCGCGAACGCAAATCCTTTGGCCGCCCCCTGCAGAAGCACCAGCTGGTTGGCTTCATGCTTGCAGATATGCTTACGCGCCGCGATGCGGCCTGGCTGCTCTTAATGGAAACGGCCTGGCTCTACGATCAAGAGCGCGAGGCAACAGGCGAGGGTGAAGAAGGCAGTTCAAGCAGACGCCGCGGACGACAGCGTCAACACAACGGCGTGGGCATCGAGCTGGCCGCTCGCTCGGCGGAGGTCAAGTTGCTTGCTTCCACCTACGCTCGCGAGTGCGCCAATATGGCGCTGCAAATCCACGGCGGCGCCGGCTACATGGAGGAGTATCCTGTAGCCCGGCTGTACCGCGACGTGAAGCTGGCCGAGATTGGCGGCGGCGCTTCCGAGATCCAGAAACAGATCATCGCCCGCGCCGAATTGCGTCGGCTGCGATAAAGCTACGATTGGCTTTCCCGCCCGGCACCATCGGCAGCCGTTAGATCCTGCGCCTCAAGCAGCACTCAATCAGGCAAGTCTCTTTTAAGGCAGTCAACGGCCCTGACTCTTTTTTGGGCGCCATCGTGGCGGCCGCTATTTATGTTTGCAGGCGATTGCCAGGCTGCAAGTCTGAGAAGGCCTGTAGAGTCATGCGCCTGTTTCATCGCCAGCTTATCACCGCGGCAGTGGCAATCGTTCCGATGGCCGTCCTTGGACTGCTGGCCATTCACTTTTTTGCTCAGCGGCAGCTGCGCGCCCAATTTGAGGATTCCGCTCAAAGCGAGGCGCGTTTGAGCGCCCATTTGCTGGGCGCGCGCTTCGAGGAGCGTCTTGCGATTCTAGAGACAATCGCACGTTCGCCGGAGCTTTCCAAACTTCCCGCCAATGCGCTTGCTGTGAGCTTGCAACACGAGCAGCGGCGAATTAGCGACGACCTCTCCTATCTGGCCTTCGCCAATCTGGATGGCATGGTAACAAGGCCTGACGGCAGCCGGGTAAATATGGGCGACATGCCCATTGCTCGACAATTTCGCACCGGCAAACCGGAAATCAGCGACTTTTACGAAAGTCGGATCTCTGGACGGAGCGTGGCCTTGTTCATGGTTCCGGTCCGCGATCCTGCCGGGAGTTTGCGCGGCGTCGTAGGCGGCACCGTGTTTCGCGAGGAGCTGCAAAACGCTGTGGAGGCGCTTTCCATCTCTCATGGCGGACTGGCCTTGTTGATGGACCGCCACGGCGCCTACGTGGGCGGCGGCAATCGCTTTCAAGCCAGAGAACTGGCAGCGCAGGGTTTGCCAGGCGAGGAAGGCGGCTGGATCGGATTTCGCTCTTCCGGCGAAAGCTACAGCGGATATCGGCAACCAGTCTATCCAGGCGGCTGGACCGTAGCTGTAGTTTATCCGGATGCGGCAATTGGCGCCTCGACTCGCTGGTTGCGCCTGGCATTGATGGCTGTTGTAGCCCTTGCCTTTTTCGCCGGCGCTGCACTGTTCATCTCTGGAGACCGCCAGTTTCTACGCCCTCTGGAACATCTGGTCGATGCAATGCGTCGCTTTGGCGAAGGCCAGCATCGCGCCCGTGCGTCGATCGATTCACACACGCACGAAGTGCGAGATCTCGGTTTGGCTTTCAATCGCATGGCCGCCGCCCTGGAGGAACGCCAGCGTGATCGCGAGTCGACATTGCGCGAACTGGCCGACCGCGAGGCGCTGTTGCGGATTGCATTGAGTTCCTCGAATCTTGGCGCCTGGGTCTGGCACGTCGCAAGCAACCGCGTCGATTGGAGCGCCGAGGTTGCCGCCCTCTTTGGCGTGCCGATGGCGGCCTTTGGCGGCAGTTATGAAGCATTCATACATCATGTTTTTGCCGACGACAGGCCGGCCATACCTGAAGCAATCCAACGTTGTTTTCTGGATCCGGCCGGCGCATACTCCGTAAAATTTCGCACGCGCCGGCCGGATGGCGCCCTGCGCTGGATGGAAGCTTCCGGTCGCCTCTACCGCAATCCGCTTGAGGAACCAGAACGATTGTTTGGCGTGATGGCCGATATTACGGATCGTATCAAACATGAGGAACAGCTAAGAGAGACCGAATACTTGATCAGTTCGATCGCCAATAATATTCCTGGCGGCGCAATCGCACGCTACGTCCGCACTGCCGATGGCGCCATACAGTACCGTTACTTGAGCAACTCCATCGAAGACCTGCTCGGCTATTCAACCGAAGAGATCATGAGTCATCCACAACTTTCCTTTGCTGGATTGCACCCCGAGGATCGCCAGTCTCCTGCGCTGGGAATGAAGGATTGCCCCGGGGATTTACGAATTCTTGAGGAAATTGTGCGCGTGCAACATCGCAATGGCAGCTGGCGCTGGCTGCAAGTCCGCGCCCAGCCGCGCCGCGAATCCAATGGGGCGCTGCGCTGGGACAGCGTTATACTGGACGTTACGGAGCGGATCCGCAATGAACAGCTGGTGGCCGAGCAACGCGGCCAGCTCGCCGCAATATTTGAAAGCGCCGGCGATCCAATCTTTTCGCTGGATGCGCAGGGCAAACTGCTCTCGTTTAACCAGAAACTATCCGACTTCGTCAGGAATATCTACGGCATCAGCGTTGCCGCGGGACAGAGTTTTCTGGAAACGCTGCCGGCCTCCGCCGATCGACAGATCTGGACGCAGATCATTACCGCCGTAAACCAAGAGCGCGCCTACAGTCGGCGCGTCGAATTGATAGACCGCCACGGTCGAGCGCACTACTATGATTTTTCCTGCCAGGCCATCTACGGCCAGAATCAAGAGGCGGTAGCTGGATCCTACTTTCTCCGAGACGTTACGGCGCAGGTAGCCAGCGAGCGCCGTGCTGAGGCATTTCGGCTGAAGCAGCAGGCCGCAGCGAGCCGGCGCCAGCAGGAACGCTCGCGTTTGCTACTGCAGGGACAGGAAGAAGAACGGCGACGCTTTGCGCGCGAGCTGCATGACGGCGTCGGCCAGATGGTATCGGCGACGCTGCTGGGCGTCGAAAACGCGCGAAGCATGATTGCCGATGATCAAAGGGGCGAGGCCTCCGAAGCGCTCGATCGCATCCGCCAGATCGTCCTCGATACTATCGACGAAATTCATAACATCGCTCAGCTTCTGACGCCTGCCACATTACAGGGCTTTGGTCTGGCCGCAGCATTGCGGCAAATGGCGGCGCAGATTACAGCCATTGCCGGATTGCAGGTCGAAGCGGCCGAGGACATGCCGGAACAGCGTTTTGAAGAGGTCGTTGAAATTTCAGTTTTTCGAGTCATGCAAGAGGCGCTGAGCAATGCGCTAAAGTATTCGGCAGCCAGTTTGTGCCGGGTACGGCTGCATCTGTATCGCAATCGGCTGGTGGGGCTGGTCTGCGACAACGGCGCAGGTTTTGCGGCCCCAGCACGGCGGCCACAGGGCGGCAGCGGTCTTGGATTTATGCGCGAGCGCATTGCACTGCTTGGCGGACGAACGCGTATCTGGTCGCGTCCGGAACGCGGCGTGGTCGTCTATTTAAGCGTTCCGCTTCTGCCGACCGCTCCCGATATCCTCGAACCTGAAAATGCCGAAGCGACGCACGGCCTTGAGATCAGGCCAGCATGATCAGGCGCCCGGGGCCGTAGGCTGCTTCAGGCGCTGCCAGAGGAGCGCAGCACCCACTCCACTGCAGCCTTGACCAGCTGACTGTTACTCTGTAGTTTCAGCTTGCTTTTGATATTAGCGCGATGCGTTTCGATCGTCGACACGCTGAGCGCTAAAGCTTGCGCTATTTCTCTGGTGCTTGATCCGCGGCCGATCATTTCGAAAATTTCAAGCTCGCGATTGGAAAGATTCTGTACCGGCTCGCGCCGCGTTTCCGGCTGTCCCTGAAAGAGACGATCGACAATGCGACTGGCATTTTCGGGATTCAAATAGGTCTCATTCTTGAGCGCCTTTCGAATGGCAGCCAGCAGGGCCTCATTGCCTTCGCGCTTGTTGACATAGCCGCGCGCCCCGGCATTGAGCGAGCGCTCGATATAAGTATGCTCGGTGTGCATCGAATGCACCAGAATCGGCAGTGCGGGATGTAGCTCGCGCAGCTTGCTGATCGATTGCAGTCCGTTTTCTTCGCTTTTCAGATTGAGGTCGAGTATCAGGACATCTGGGGCTGCGCTCTCAATTTTCTTTAGCGCCTCGGCTATTGTCTCGGCGCTGCCGCAGACTCCAAGGTCCGGCGTGCGGTTGATGGCAATCGTCAGCCCCTCGACCATCAAGGGATGGTCTTCAACTATCAGGACCTTTTTCTTTTCCTGGGTCACGACCTGAGTCATCTATCCCTGCCAACCCGGAACAAATCAATCGGATTCGTGGCTGTATATGGCGTCAATTTCCTTGTGGTAGAGGTCCTGAACCACGTTTCTTTTTACCTTCATTGTCTCGGTCATTTCCCTGCCCTTCTCGAAATCGCGGTGGAGAATGGAAATACCCGAAAGACGTTCAAAGGCCTTAAAGCCGCTTTGCGCTGAGACCTTCTCTTTGACCACTTCCGCAAAAAGACGCTTGATATCGGCGTTGTGGGCCCACTGACCGCGATCCTCCGGCGGACTCTTGCCCTGCTCTTTCAATCGTTCGGCCACCCGATCCCAGTTGGGTACAATCAATGCGCCAAGGGTTTTGCGATCCTGACCGATCACCATGCAATGACCGATAAAATCGCTCTCCAGCAGCTTCATCTCAATTGGACCCGGCTCCACATTTTCTCCGCCAGCAAGCACAATGGTATCCTTGGCGCGACCGGCGAACTTGACCTCGCCGCTCTGGGTCCACATGAAGACGTCCCCTGAATTCAACCATCCGTCCTTCATAACTTCGGCCGTCTTGTCCGGGGCCTTGAAGTAGCCCTTCATCACGTGCGGTCCTTTATGCCAGAGGATGCCTTTGACGCCAGGCCGGGCTACAACGCGGCCCGTTTCATCGCGCAACTGAATTTGCACTCCGGGCAGAGGTTTGCCTACCGCTCCGCGCTTGGGCCAGGGAAGTTCGCCAAGCGCCGCCACGCCGGTTGTCTCGGTCATTCCATAACCGTCGAGAATCGGTATGCCAACGGCGCGGAAGAAGACGGCAACATGTTCCGGGATTGCACCGGCGCCGGAAATGGCAAAGCGAATGCGTCCGCCCAGCGTCTCGCGCACCTTCTTGAGGATCAACTGGGCGACGATGTTCAGTACCGAATAGGGAATCAAGAGTCCAATGGCAATTCCTTTGCGCAACGCTCGATCGACAGGCTTTTCCTCTTCGGTCTCGGCAAAACGATCGAGCAGCGTATCCAGGGCGTCGGTGTAAGTCAGGGCCACATCCAGCGCAAAATTGAAGAGTCGCTGCTTCTTCTCGTCCGCTTTGCGTACGTTGTCAAAAACGCGCTTGTAAAGGCCCTCCCAGACGCGCGGCACCGATACCAGAGCGGTCGGCTTGATGGCCGCCAGGTCGTGAGCCAGATGGATGACTGAAGAAGGCGCCATGCTTGCGCCACAGGCCAGCAGCGTCAGCTCCAGCAGGCGCTCAGCAATGTGCCAGGGCGGCAAGAATATCACTACGCGGTCGCGTTCCTCCAGCGGCGTGGCAGTCTGAACCTGCGAGACCTCCCAGCAGAAGGCGCGGTGATCAAGCATTACGCCTTTGGGCGAGCCGGTAGTGCCGCTGGTGTAGATAATGGTGGCCAGATCATGCGGACGAATCTGCTCGCCGCGTTTCTTCAGCAGACTCTCGCCGTGCTGCTCGATCAACTCTTCGCCAATTGCCAGGGCGTCGGTCATGAAGTGCAGCTTGACCTTGCCCAGCTTTTGCTTGCTGTCTTCCAGCTTCTTGTGTCGCTCCGGCGGTTCGATGGAAAGGATATGCTTTACATGCGGCAGTTCTGAAAGCAGATCCAGGATTTGCCTGAACATTCGCTCATGCTCAACGACTACAATGGCGCTTTCGGTGTGATTCAGGATGTATTTGATATCGCCGGCGGTTGCGTCGCATCCGCGCGGCACGTCCACGCCGCCAACGGTATCAATCCCCAGGCAAATCAGATTCCATTCGTAGCGATTGTCGCAGAGTAAAGCGACCGGCTCGCCGTGCTGCAGATTTAACTTGTGCAGCAGGAAAGCGCTAAAGCGCTTCATGTCGGCCCGCCAGCCGAAGTAGGAGACAGCTTGAAAATTCTGCCCGTCCGGCTTTACCCAGTAGATTGGACGCTCAGCAAAGGTTGCCACCGTATCGCGCACCAGGTGGTAAAGCGACTCTTTCTCCATGCAGCGGAGCCTCCGCCGGCTGCCCGCCGGGGGTCAACTAAAGACGGAAGTCCGGTCCGCAGGCGTCTGCCATTGGCAAGAATACCAGGCCCCTGGCAGCGACCATTGACCTCCGCCGCCGCGGCCGCTTCAGGCCTGAATCAGGCCAAGCCGATGGAAAATGGCGTCCACATTGCGCAAATAGGGGCCAATTTGAAACAGCTCATCAAGTGCGGTCTTATCCAGCAGGGGGCCGGCGACCGCATCACGCTGGATACGATCGCGCAGTGTCAGGCCGGGATCGGCCCATACATCCATCGACGCGGACTGCACACACTGGTAGGCCTGTTCGCGTTCCAGGCCCAGGTCAATCAGTCGCAGCAACAACTTTTGAGAAAAGAGCAGTCCGCGCGTGTGGTTGAGTACACGCTGCATATTTTCTGGATACACATGCAGGTTGGCAATGACGTAGTGCATCTTGCCAAGGATGTATTCCAGGGCAATGATGCTGTCCGGCAGGATTACCCGCTCGGCAGAGGAGTGTGAGATATCTCGCTCGTGCCACAGCGGCATATCACGGTAGGCGGCTTGCACATTGGACTGAATCACGCGCGCCAGGCCGCAGATTCGTTCGCAGATTACCGGATTGCGCTTGTGCGGCATGGCGCTCGACCCTTTTTGACCGCTGGCAAAAGGCTCCTCAAGCTCCCGGCCTTCGGATTTCTGCAGCAGTCGAATCTCCTGGGCCATCCTTTCCAGGCCGCCGGCGATAACCCCCAGCACGGCCATGAACATCGCATGGCGGTCGCGATTGATTACCTGAGTGCTGATCGGATCCGGCTTCAGGCCAAGCGCTGCGCAGACCTCGGCCTCAACATCCGGATCGATATTGGAAAATGTTCCGACAGCGCCGGAAAGTTTGCCGACAGAAATTTCTTCGCGCGCCCGCTGCAATCTGGCCAGATCGCGCTGCAGCTCCGCGTAAAAGTAGGCAAACTTCAACCCCAGCGTCGTCGGCTCGCCATGGATGCCGTGCGTACGACCAATCATCGTTTGATCTTTGTGGCGAATGGCCTGCAGGCGCACCGCCTCGATCAGAGACTGCAAACGTTGTTCCAGAATTTGCGCGGAACGCATCATCTGAACACAAAGCGCCGTGTCGCCGACGTCGGAACTGGTCAGACCGTAGTGCACAAAACGGCCGGCCGGTCCAATGTTTTCGCGCAAATTGGTCAGGAAGGCAATTACATCGTGCTGCACCTCGGCTTCGATTTCCAGGATGCGCGGCAGCTGAAAGCGCGCTCCCTTTTGAATTGCGGCAAGATCTTCGGCGCTGATCACGCCGCGTCGCTGCCAGGCCTCGCAGACCGCCAGCTCGATTTCAACCCAGACCTGAAACTTGTATTCCAGTTCCCAGAGACGGGCAATTTCTGGATTGGAGTAGCGATCGATCATATCTGGTTCCTGCAGCGACGAAAGGCGCAGTTCCACTGGCGTGCGCCGGCGCCTCGGGTCAATCGCGTTCGCTAGCGGACAGGCCCAGAACGCGCTGCAGCCGGAAGTAGAGACTCAAGGCGGCCAGGAGCGACAGGCCGCCAAGACGAAGCACGTGCTTGCCGCGCAGAGCCAGCGCGCCTTCAAGATCGCCAGCTTCTCGGAACAGAATCAAGGCCGGTTCCTGATCCAGACGCAGATAGAGCTTCATCGCCCGCATTGAGCGGCGCTCCATGCTGTAGCCCTCCAGCGACAGCCGGCCCTGCTCAAGTTGCAATGTCGAAGCCCGACGCCAACGGCGCATCGCCGCAAAGAGCGATACCGTCGCCAGAACTGCGAGGATCAGCGCCACTGCCGTAGAGATCCAGACCATGAGGCCGGCGTCTTGCAGCCTGCTTTTCGAAAACAGTTCGCTCAGGGGTCCGCATGCCGCCAGCGCCATCGCTGCCAGGAAAAGGGCCAGCCATAGCAAACTACCAGCATCCGTGTTGCGCCACTGCCAGCGCCAGCCCTCGCCGTGGCGACTCTCGACCACGCTCTCGTCCAGATCGGGCGTCGACTGCGAACGTCTGCGCATCCGTTGCAGACAGCGGTCGAGGCAAGCAGCAAAGGCTTCGGCGCGCCGCAAGCTACCGGGTCGTTGCAGCACAATGACGCTGCCATCTCTTAGCAGCAGGCTGGCGGCTGAGCGTCCGCGACCGAGGGGCTGGACGCCAATGCCAGCAACCTGCGCGGCCCCAAGATCCAGACGCCTGGCGCCCTGGCGAAAGCGAAGCTGTCCCTCGCCAAAATCAAAACTCAGTAAGTCCGGTATCGCCTGCGTCTGCCGGCGCAGGATGCGCGCCGCCGCCGCCAATGCCAGAGCCATGGCCAGCGGCGTCAAAGCCGCCGCCGGCCAATTGTCAGCTACGATCCAGAGCGCCGAGCCGGCCAGGGCCAGCGCCGAAAGTATCCGCGCCGCCCATGCCTGTCGCATGTACAGCGCTTCACGGCGCAAGACAGCCTGGCGATCGTCTTCACTGAACAATTGGTAGGGCACGATCGCTTACTCGGAAATCGACGCTTCAGGGCGTCTCCCAGCCAACGCGACGCATCACCAGCTTGATGTCTTCCCAGACTTCGCGACGCAAGGGCGATCGATCGCCGCCATTGCGTAAGACGTAGCTGGGGTGGAAGGTGGGCATGACTGGCGTGCCCTGCCGCTCGCCCCAGTGTCCGCGCAAACGCGTGATGCCAACATCGGTCGCCAGCAGATGCTTTGCTGATGGGCCGCCCAGGGCGACGATGGCGCGCGGTTTGATGATGGCAATCTGACGATCCAGGTAGGGCGCGCAAGCGGCGGTTTCATCAGCGGCGGGGGCCCGATCCTTTTCGAACTTCATATCCACTGTCGGTCGACATTTGACAATATTTGCAATGTAGACCGTCTGCCGCGGGACGCCCATCCCCTGCTCAATAATGCGCGTTAGCAATTCGCCAGCGCGGCCGACAAAGGGACGCCCGCTTAAATCTTCCTGACGGCCTGGACCCTCGCCCACAAAAAGAATCGCCGAATTGGCATCGCCCTCGCCAAACACTGTCTGGGTCCGCGTCTCGCAGAGCTGACACTTACGACATTGCGCAACCTCGGCCTGTAAGGCCGAAAGCATTTGCAGCTTTTCTTTTCCAGCTTCGCTCATTTCGACCAGGTTGCAGAGCCTTCCCGCGCAGCTCAAGGTCCAAGCTATTTTTGTGTTGTCGACTGCAGCGCGGCCAGTTCCTCGCGCATCCCCGGTTCCATCTCCTGGAAACGCTCCCGCCAGGAATCGCCTCCTCGAGCCTCTCCCTCTTTGGCGACCTCCAGCGCACGCTCCATCAGATTGCAGGCGGCGCCGGACGGCCCAAGCAGCAGGGCATGCAGGCGCAGCATGCCGGAAAGCATATAGGCGCGCTCTGCAAAGCGATCGGGGTCGGCGCTGATCAATGCCAGCAGGGGCCCCAGGCCGAGCGCCTGCACCGTTTCCGGCGGCAGTCCAAGGTACTGACGGTACATGTTTTCCAGCGCCATCCGGGCCTGCAGCTGATCGCCATCGCGCAGCAGTCCCATCGCTCGCGCCAGAGCGATCACAAATTGTTCAATCAAGTGCAATATGTAGTCGCGCACCGCACTCTCCGCCCCGCGCTAACGGCGCAGGTCCGGCCCGTCGGCGGCCATTCCTTCAGCTGCGGCGCCGCGTCCGTTTGCCGCTTGATCCTCCACCAAGAGTACGACTCTTCGATTTTCGATCGTAATGCGCAGCTGACCGTCGATGCGTTCCACGCGGATATCCCCGCCGAGATCGCGGCGCAATTGCTCTACAGTGTTGCGGTCCGCAACTGAAGCCGACGCGGATGCAGCCGGCGACGACGCCGTCGGCGTTCCGCGGGCGGCCGTGGGCGCAGAAGTTGTGGCGCGTCGACTGGCGGCCCGGGCCCGCTGCAGCTGCTGGCCAAGCTGTGCGATGCGCGCCTTCAGTCCCCGGATCTCCGACTGCAGAGACTTGATCTGCATCTGCTGCTGCGCGTCTGTGCTGCGCATTGCCATTTCCTTTTCGGCCAGGCGGTCGCGCTCCTGTCGGGCCTGATCGCGCTCTGTACTGCGCTCCTCAAGCCTTGCTTCCAGTGCTGCCATGTTGTCCATAGCGCGCTGGCGCTCGGCGTTGCTGACACAGGCCAGTGGCAGGAGCATCAGCAGCGCAGCCGTCGTCGACTGAATCAGGAGCAGAGTGCGATTGCGTCGGAATCGATTCACCTGCCGATCGTAGCGCCTCCCGCAAGACCGGTCAACCAATGCGCGGCGAACCTTTCCTGCAGCCAGCGCTTGCAGCTAGGCGCCGCAACCTAGCCCTGCCCTGGCTAAACGCCGCGAATGAACTCGTCGACCTTCTTGTAGATGCCGCCAAAGGCCCCGTTGGACATCGCCACAACCACATCGCCATCTGCGGATGGCTTGAAGCGCTTGCGAAAGACCTCGACCAGCGCATCAGGATCGCGGGCAAACTGCGCCTCAAAACCGCGCGCCGCCTTGCCGCGCTTTGCCGACTGCGTCTTGATATCGGCGACCAATTTCTTTACGTCCAGACGCAGGCCGGCCTCGACCTTGTTGCGATCGAAGACATCGCAGAGGTAGGCGGAATCGGCCTGAGCAAAGGCAGTTGCATATTGCTTGTGAAACACAGACCGATGACTGGAGGCGCTGCGCGGCTCAAAGAGCGCGTGGACGCGGCGACCGGGATAGGCCTCGCGCAAGGCGGCGATGGTTGCCGCGACCGCCGTGGGATGATGAGCGAAGTCTTCTATAAAGGTGACCGGCCCTCCGGCGCCCTTGCTGCGATCGGTCTCCACACGCACTTGCTGACGGCGCAGGACTCCCGGAAAACTGACCAGCGCTTCACGAATCTTCTCCTGGGGGACTCCAACCTGCCGGCCGATCAGGGCCGCAGCCAGAGCATTGCCGGTGTTGTGAGCGCCAATCAGGGCAAAGCGCTCCAGGCGGCCCGGAAAATCAAAGGAGACGCTGCGACCGACGCGGGTGAAGGTCTGCACCTTTCCATGGGGCGATAGCTTTTGCTTGAGCGCCGCAAATTCTTTGGATGCGTACCACTCGACGGGCGCCAGATCATAGTGATCCAGCGCGGCGCGCACGCCGGCATCGCTGGCGCAGGCCACCACCAGACCTTGCGACGGAATCAGGCGCAGCAGACGCTGGTAACTCTGCATATAGGACGCTTCATCGGGATAGATGTCAGCGTGGTCATACTCGATGGCTGTAAGCGCCAGGAAGCGCGGTCGATAGTGCAGAAATTTCGGACCTCTGTCAAAAAAGGCGGTGTCGTATTCATCGCCCTCGATCACAAAGTACGGCGAGCGCGGCGAGATGCGAAACCCATCCATGCCATCGGCGCGAACGCCTCCGGCAAATAGTCCGGGCTTGCCTTCCTTGCCATGAGCCAGCACATGATCGACCAGGAAGGTAGTCGTGGTCTTGCCATGCGTTCCGGCAATGACCACCACCTGCTTGTCCTTGAGGGCGAACTCGCGCAAGGCCTGGGGCATGCTCAAATAGGGCAGCCCCAGATTGAGCATGGTCTCTACCTCGATATTGCCGCGAGAGACGGCATTGCCAACCACTACCAGCTCGGCGCCCTTCAGGTTGGACTCGCCAAAGGGGCGCGCCTCGATCTTCCAATCCTTGAGCCGATCGGACATCGGCGGGTACAGCGCCTTGTCCGATCCGCTGACCTGATGTCCCAGATCGCGCAGCATGGCGGCCAGATTGCCCATTGCCACGCCGCCAATGCCTATCAGATGGATGCGCATGTTTCTCCCCCCAATCCGCTAGCTCAACTGAACGCACGCCAGAGGCGCACGGCGCTGATCAGATTGGTCAGCAACAGAAACAAAAGTAATGGCAACATCAGCAAGACCAGCGCGCCAATCAGCGAGGTCAAAATGCGCGCGGCGCTACGGTGGTACAATCTCCCCAGAACGCCAACCGCCAGCCAGAGGCAGTAGGCGGCGCCAGCCACAACGCCCATCAAACCCAGCAAAGGATGGACCACAGCCAGCAGCCCCAAAGAGAGGGCTGGCAATTGAAGATACAGTGCAACATTCTCGATCGGCGGCTGGTCCAGGTTTTCCAGGACAGGATGCTGGCCGTAGAGCAAAAGACGATCGAAGGCCATAGACGCCAGCATCGCCCCACAGGCAGTTAGAGCAGGCGCCAGGGCCATTTTCCAACCAGGGCCGCCGGAAAAGATCCAGCTCAGTGGCGAGAGGATTGCCGCAATCGTTGTTAGCAATAGGAGCGGCAGGTGCCAGCGCCAGATCATCTCTCGAGCGCGCGGCGCGACAGCGGCAATCAGCTCCAGCGCCGCCGTGTTTGGATCGGCGAAGATGCGGCGCAGATGCTCAACTGCCGCGGCTAGCTGCATGGCGATCGGTTGCCAGAGCAGCGCAATCAGCCGGCCGCGGAGGCCGCCGCCTTGAGCGCCTGCTCGTAATTTGGCTCTTGCGCAATATCGGGGACCAACTCGACGTAGCTCAGTCGATCATTCTTATCGACGACAAACACAGCGCGCGCTGAGAGTCCGCGCAGTCCGCCTTCAGCTATCAAAGTGCCGTAGCTTCGCGAAAATGCGGCGTCTCGAAACTGCGAGCCAGGAGTGACATTCGCCAGACCCTCCGTCGAACAGAAACGCTTCATGGCGAACGGCAGATCGCCAGAAACGACGATGACCGCTGTATCCTTGAGCGCCGAAGCGCGCGCATTGAATTCGCGGGTTTCTTTGGCGCAGACGGGAGTATCCAGGCTGGGCACAGCGACCAGCACCTTCACCTTGCCGTTGAAATCCTTTAGCGAGACCTCGCTCAAATCATCACGAACGACCTTAAAGTCGGGGGCATTCTGACCGACGGCAGGCAAATCGCCTTCCAACCGCAGGGTTGCGCCTTTATGGGTCACTGTAGCCATGCTTCAAACTCCTGATTGAGAGGCGGCCCTGCCGCCCGCTCCCGCCGAAGGGGCGGGGACCTGTCTCAGGAGATGCGATTTCCGGGCAATTGCGCTGTCACGTAATTTACCGCCAGCGATCTGAAAACGGTTGCAGCTCGACCGGCTGACCGGCGGCTGTAGGCAACGATGCGGCGCTTTCTCTTCGATTGGTCCGCCTTTCTGCTGCAGCCTGTCGCGATTCTTTCGCTGACCCTGGCCTTTGTGCCGCTGCTGCTTACGACCGTCTTAACTCTGGCGGCGCTGACAGCCTTGCTGGCGGCGCTGGTGGTGGCGCTCTATCCGCGGGCGCAAGGCGAGGCCGCCGATCCTGCCGCCCGATTGCCTGGCCGTTTCACGCGCGAATTCCTGCGCAGCCATGGGGGGACGCGTCGCGCTATGCGCTCCCTGCGCATGAGCGCTTACGCTTCCATCCTGTCGCTTGCGCTTTACTACGGTTGTACTGGCTATACTCGCTGGTTCTATGTTGACAGCTTGCGCAACGATCTGGAACCCCTGCGTCAGTCTTTCAAAGATGAACTGCGGCCCATTGAAGCGCCTGCGGAAAGCCCAGCCCAGGAGAGCAGCCCATGAATATCGTAATCTTTACAGATACCTACCTCCCCAAGATCGATGGCGTCGGCATTTCGGTCAGTAATTTCTCGCGCCTGCTTGCGGCCCGCGGCCACCATGTGACAATCTGCGCGCCGGAGTACGAGGCAACGGAATCCATTTCGCCGCCGTCGGGCGTTGAGATCCTGCGCTTCAAGAATGCGCCGCTGCCTTCTTATCCCGAAATCAAGGTGGTCCTGCCTTCGCAGAAGAAAATCCGCAAGGCAATGACCGAACCCAGGGCGGACTTAATCCACATACAATCGCCCGGCCTGCTGGGCCAGTATGGCGTGCTGGCGGCGCGCATGTATGGCGTGCCGCTAATCGGGACCTACCACACCCTGGTCTCCGAACAAGAAACCTATGTATCGCTTTATCGATTGCTCAAAGTAGATACCTTGTTGAATTACTTCACTTCGAATAAGAAAGTGAAGAAGCGTTTGGACAAAGTAGAGCGCAAGGAAGCCAAGAGCCTCAAAAAGCGAATCATCATGAACCTGGTCAACCGCATGTACGATCAATGCGAACTGGTCATCAGCCCCAGCCACCTGATTCGCGAGGAGTTGATCGAGTCCGGGCTGCGCAAGCCGGTTGAAGTCGTCTCCAATGGCATGGACCTGACCAAATTCCGCGGCTCGGTAAAGGATCGTCCGGCCAGCCCGCCTCGCTTCCTGCACGTGGGCCGCATTTCCTATGAAAAAAACTGCGAGGTGGTGTTGAAGGCTTTTGCCCTGGTGCGCGAGAAAATTCCGGATGCCACTCTGGACATAGTTGGCGACGGACCGGCCATAACCTCGCTTAAGATTGAAGCCAACCACCTCGACATCGCCGGCCATGTTCGCTTTCACGGATTCGTAAAGCACGAGGACTTGCCCGATCTTTACCCGCAATATGACGTACAGATCACGGCCTCAACCATGGAAACGCAAGGATTGGTTGTTCTCGAATCTATGGCCTGCGGCCTACCCTGCATTGGCGTCGACGCCTTCGCGTTGCCAGAGCTGATTCATGACAACCGCAACGGCTTCATAGTGGAGCCCTTTGATCACATTCGCATGGCCGAGCGCGCCATCGAACTGGTCAGCGACGCGGCCATGTTCCGCCGTTTTTCCGAGCGCAGCCTGGAAATTGCCAGCGAACACGAAATCAACAAATGCGCGGACAAACTGGAGACCGTCTACCGACTGGTAGCGGAGCGAAAACTCCACGCCTGAATGCCCTCGCCCGCTCCAAGCGGCGGCGGCGAATCTTCAGCGCAGCGAATCAAAGCGCGAGGGTTCATCAAGACGAACAACGTCCGGTATATTGCGAAACAACCCGGAATAATCCATGCCGTAGCCAGCAACAAAGGCTTCTGTATCGAGTTCAAATCCTGTATAGCGCAGTCCCGGCAGGCCGCTGCGTTTCCCGGAACGCACCAGTAGCGCCGCAGCCTCCACTGATAGGGCGCCGCGTGCGCGAAACATGTCGTAGAGGTAGTGCATGGTCAGGCCGGTATCCACAATATCTTCCACCAGCAGGATGTGCCTGCCGGCCGGATCGTGGCTTAGATCGCGCACCAGCTTCACGGCCCCGGAGCTGCTTGCCGCCGCGCCGTAGGAGCTTACCTCGATAAAGTCGATCCACAGCGGCAACGGCAGGCGCCGCGACAGGTCCGCCAGGAAGACAAATGCACCCTTCAATATGCCAACCAGTGTAAGCGCCTTGCCGGCGTAATCTGCGGCAATCGTCTGCGCCATTTCGTTGATGCGGGCGGCCACCGCCGCCGAGGAAATCAAGACTGGCAGATCCGGGATTGACGCGGGTTCGCTCATAGCGTGGCGCTATACCGGATGGGCCAGGCTACGCGCCATTGCTACATTTTTTGGTAGCAAGCTCGCCGAAAGACGATGGAATGCCAATACTTGCGCCGGTACGGCGCTCCAGAGACGACCATGTCGGCCAATTATGAACCCATAGAGGCGCCTGCAGCGTTGCTACAATGGCTCAAAGCGCTTGGCCCCGCGGCGCCGCATTTGACCGGCGAGAGCTTGAAGTTTTTCGCCGCTGGCGCCCCGGTCGCACGCGCCGTGTTGCCAGCCGATCAATTGCAGCGAAGACTTGAGCACTGGCAGCAGGATCCGCCGCCGGGGTGGATTCGGCAGGCGCGCAGCGGGGAGCAGTGGCGCATCTGGCTTGATCTGGAAACGCCTGACGACGATTTTCATCTCTTGTTGCATAGCGAGGAAGCAGCCAGACAGGAGTGCCGCTACAGTATCGATCGGCTGCGCTTTGATTTGCAGGCCGGCCTCTGGCATGGGGACGCTTCGGATCTTGCCGATCTGGAGGCGGCTCGACTCCGCCCGCTTCAGGATGAAGCCGGGCCGGCGGCGGCGCTGCAGGCCATTGGCGCGGCGGCGATGCTTGATTTCGAACTGCCTGAGGACTATTTGCAGAGGGCGCGAATTAGTTTTCGCCCTGAAGCTGCAACACAACTGAGTCGAAAATTTTTGAATCGCCAGCTACGCCGTCTGGTGTCCGGTCGAAAGCCGAGCCGCGGCTTTCTTTATTTGCTGCAGACTGATATCCTGAAATGGTTCCTTCCGGAGCTGGCTCATGGCGTCGGGCTCAATCAGAATCGCTATCACAGCCATGACATTTTCTATCACAGCATCTACAGCTGCGATGCCGCGCCGCGCAACGATGTCACGCTGCGGTTGGCCGCGCTCTTCCACGATCTGGGCAAGGTCGATACGCGCCGCGAAGGACCGGATGGGGAAGCAAGCTTCCACAACCATGAAGTAGTCAGCGCCCGTCATAGCGAACGAATCCTGCGACGCTTCGGCTTTGATCCGCAGCAAGCCCGGCGCATACGATTCCTGGTGCGCAATCACATGTTCCACTATACCGATGAGTGGACGGACCGAGCCGTGCGCCGCTTTACCCGGCGGGTATCGCCGGATGTGCTGGAGGATCTGATTCGCCTGCGCCTTGCCGACCGCAAGGGCAGCGGCAAACGCCATGCGCTGCCCCGGGCCATCAAGGAATTGATCCGTCATATAGACCGGCTGCGGCGCGAAGAGGCTGAATTGAAGATCCGCGACCTGCAGATTGACGGCAACGATCTGATCGCCATGGGCATGGCGCCGGGACCGGCGATGGGCGTACTGCTGGCGGAATTTTTGCAACGAGTCAAGGAAGGCGAATTGGAAAACGATGCTGCGACGCTGCGCGCTATCGCCAGTGAGCGATTGGCGCCGGCGGGAGCGCTGCGATGAACGCACCCCGTCGGCCCTTGTTCGAAAAGCTTGCCGCACGCCTGGCGCGCGCCGATCGCTTCTTGATCACCACCCACCGCAACCCGGACCCCGATGGCCTGGGCGCCGAGCTGGCCCTGCAATATCTGCTAAGAAAACAGGGCAAAGACGCCCTGATATACAATCATGATCCGTTGATGAGTCGTCTTGGCTTTCTGGACGAGGAGAAACAAACGCGCAGTTCGCAGGACGCCTTCGAGCCGGGGGCGCTGGAAGGTCGGACCGTTGTGATGGTGGATAACTCCGATCTGGCTCGCGCCGGCGACGCCGGTCGCCTGGTGCTGCCTGACCTGTCCAATCTGGTAGTCATTGACCATCACGACGGAATGCATGGCGCCGTAGACGTCCATTTCCTGAGCGCCGATTGCGGCTCAACTTCTGAAATGGTCTTTGAACTGCTGGAGATGCATAGCATTCCGATTCCCTTGCCAATTGCCCGCGCGCTGTATGCCGGGATTGTCATCGATACGGGGCATTTTCGCTACCGCAAGACCAGGCCTCGCACCCACCAGATTGCCGCCCGATTGCTGGAGATTGGCGTCGCACCAGACCAGATGGCCGATCGCCTGCTTGGCAGCTGGCCAACAGCGCGCCTGCGCGGCCGCGCCTTCCTGTATCAGCATATGCATGTGGATCAGGAAGACGGCGTTGCGTGGTTTGCAATTCGCAAATCCGAATTGATTGATGCAGGCTGCACAGGCGACGACATTGAAGGGCTCGTAAACGAATTGCTGGAGCCGGATGAAATCGAGGCGGCCATTCTCTTTACGGAGCGCGAAGCTGGCGTAACGCGCGTCTCTGCGCGCAGCAAAGGCGATGTCGATCTGCTGCCTGCCAGCGGAAAGTACGGCGGAGGCGGGCACAAAAACGCCTGTGGCGCCACAATTCCGCTCGACCTGGAACCGGCGGTTGAAGAGTTTATTCCGGCTGTTGCGGCCTGTGTGCGCAGCGCGCGCGCCGCAACAAGTCGATCCGCGCCTTGAGGGGGAGATTCCGGCAGATCAACTTGGCTTGCGCCCGGCGCCGCGTCGTTGATTTCGCATAGCTACCGGTCCTGCTGCAGCAATGCTCTTCAATTCGGTTGTCTTTCTCCTCTTCTTTCTGTTCGTCTATGCAGTCTACTGGGCGCTGCCTGGTCGCGCCAGAAAGATCTTCCTGATCCTGGCATCGATCTTCTTCTACGCCGCTTGGGGTTTGCAGTCCGAGGGCTGGTGGGGCCTGCGCTGGACGGCCCAGTTTCTGGGAATCACTGGCCTCAACTATCTGGCGACGGTTCGCATTCTGAAATCGGAGGGTGCGGCGCGCAAACGCTGGCTCGGCGCCATCATTCTGCTCGACCTGCTGAATCTCGGCTTGTTCAAGTACTTTGATTTTTTGCGCAGATTGCTGCTTGATCTTGGATTGCCGCTTCCGGCCGAAGCGCAGGGCTTCAACCTGTTTTTGCCGCTGGCTATCAGCTTCTATACATTTCAGGTGATGGCCTACGTCGTCGATGTCTACCGCGGCGTAGTGGATCGCGACTACGGCTTCACCCGCTTCTTCTTGTTCATCCTCTTTTTCCCGCAGCTGATCGCCGGCCCAATCATGCGTTCCACTGATTTCATGGATCAGATCGACGATCCCTGGATCGACCGCCGCAGGATGTTTGACGGCCTGTGGCTGGCGCTGGCCGGTCTGACCAAAAAGGTCCTGATTGCCGATCCCATGGGCCAGATTGTTGCGCCGGTCTTCTATGAACCGCAAACCTACGATGGCGTATCCTTACTTCTGGCCGGCGTCTGCTTTTCCATTCAGGTCTATTGCGATTTTTCAGGCTATACGGATATTGCGCGCGGAGCGGCGCGGCTGCTGGGCTACGAGATCCCGGAGAACTTTCTGGCGCCCTATTTTTCGCGGAGCGCACAGGAGCTCTGGCAGCGCTGGCATATCACACTGGCGACCTGGCTGCGCGATTACATCTATATTCCGCTGGGCGGCAATCGACGTGGAAAATTGCGCACGTATGTTAACCTGATGATCACTTTTACCCTGGGCGGCCTGTGGCATGGCGCTGACTATACCTACGTTGCCTGGGGGGCATTCTGGGGCGCCCTGCTGGCCGTGGAACGGTGGCTGCAAACGGATCTCGGCCTGCAGCTCACGCCGCAAAAAAGTCGACCGCTGATGATATTGAAGGGCGCTTTCATGTTTTTGCTCTTCTGTCTGGGCGCTTTGATGTTCCGCTCGCAGCCAGTGGCCCATTATGGCCATAGCGCCGCAGCCATCATGGCGGAGATGTTTGGCGGCCTCTTTACCCACTACGGCAGTTGGCGCGCCGCCTTTGCCGCCGGCGGCGCGGACATGGCTATGCTGCAGAGCGTCTTTGGCGACGATCTCTTCGTCTTTCGCAACATTGGCCCCGCCGAACGCATTGCATTGATGGCCGCCGGCGTGACGCTATTTCACATGATTCAATTTCAACCCGGCATCTTTGAACGCTGGCGCCGCCTTGATTCCTTCCTGCTGCCGCTGGCGGCAGTCATTGTTCTTGGCTGGCTGATGCCGGCCATCGCCGTAGATTCCCACCAGTTCATCTATTTTGTATTCTAGAGGAGGTCGCCATGCACGTTGAAGCAAGCCAGGCTGAAGGGCGCGGGCCGCAACTGCGACGGCTGCACGCTCTGCACCTCTATCCATTGCTCCTGCTATTTCTGGCCTTCGCCGCCGATAAGCTGCTCTTCATCTGGCCGCTGCCAGATTATTTTTTGCGGACTGCGTCGTACATGAGCTATGACCACAAGCAGCACCTGACCAATGAGTTACAGAACTACCTTCAATTGCCTGGCCGACGCAAGACGCTGGTTATATTTGGCAACTCACGAACATATAGTTTCGATAACGAATACCTGGAGCGGCGCTATCCAGACTGGATTCTGTTCAACTTCAGCGTTCCCGGCGGCACTCCCGACTACTACGTTCGCGTGCTGGAGGAGTTTCGACAGCGCAACATTCATCCCGATTTTGCCTTCTTCGCCGTCACGCCGCAGGGCTACAATGCGAAGCCCTTGATCCGCACCGACGAGGTAATGCTCAACGGGCTTCCGGCCTCCTTTGTGCTGCGCCATGCATCTTCCTACAGCGTCGATGAGATCGCCAATTTTGCGGCAAAGAAGAGCTTCTGGTCCTTCCAGTATCACTTCAGCATCGGCACGATCCAGGAGCGCTTGAGCGGCAACGGCGAAGCGCTGTTTGCCTACCGCAGCTTCCTCGCCGATAGCTATTCCATTATGGTCCGCAATCGCGGATCGACGCCCTTCAATCTGGAATTGGACCCGCCACAGGATCCCGACTTCTTGCTGGCTACGGCCGAGGATGCCTGGCGGAACTTTCTCAGCCCCTTTGCCATGAGCGAGGGCCAGCTGCAGTTCAGCCGGGAAATGCTGGAGCTTTCGCGGCAGCTGCGGATGCCGGCGGCGTTGCTGTGGGTGAAGGTGGGACCGGATCTGCGTCGATTCAAAGCCACGCGCCCGGTAGCGCGCGATGCTGGCGGCAAACCGGCAAGCATTCGCGCTGTTTTTGTCCCGGCCATGGAATCGCTGGCCGCCGATTATGGCGCTTCCTTTCTGGACATGAACTACCAGCCGGCCATTACTTGCGATCGCTTCTACGACACCAGCCATCTGGCCGGGATCTGCATGCATGAATTTACCGACTATTTGATGACCCATGTCCGCGCCAGGGAAGCGTTGCTGACCGGCGCCGATGCGAGCCGGCGCCGGTGAGCCGCCCCGAAGTCGAATCGTCCGGTCCGCGCCGTTTTATCCTCTTTACTCTGGCCATTCCCCTGCTGGCTTTCCTTGGCCTGTGGCTTACGGCGCGCGTCGGCTGCAGCGCAGATCATACTCAAAGACAGCGCGTTCAACAATCCGCGCTTGATCTTATTTCCGCCGATGGCGCATCGCTTCAAGCGCAACTCACTGCGCCACAGCAAACGGAAGTTGCCGTTCTCTTGGTAGGCGACCGCGCCCTCGATGAAAACTGGAACTCTGGCGCGGTGCGCGCCGCCGCCGCCGAGCGTCTGGCCCTGGCGCTGGGCGAAGAGTACGGGGCTGCCAGCCTGCGCTTTGCCGGACGCGCATCGGCCGGCAGCAGGGCCTCGCGTGAAAGCTACCATGATCTTGATCTGGCGATCGCCGACATTGCAGCGGCGTGGCGGGCTCTACACATGCGCTTTCCTGAAGCGCGAAAAACGCTCCTGGCTCACGGCGAGGGCTGCGCATTGAGTCTCGCCGCTCTTGGCAAAATGCAAACGCACGATTTGCCGCTGCGGCTCGCTTTGAGTTCCTGCTGGTTGAGCGATACAATGCTAGATTTGTGGGGCGAACGCTTGCTCTGGAATCTGCAGCGGAGCGGCGCATCACAGGAAGTGCTGCGAAGGGCCAGCGAGACCTGGCGCACATTCCGTATGCGCTGGCCGCACGGACAACTTCCCGATGATCGGGCGACGCCGGCCGATCTGCAGATCTTTCTGGCGGCCCTGCGCGAATTGCAATCGCCAGGGTGGGAGAACTTTCGGCAGCAGTCTACGCAGCTTCGGCCGCGACTGCTGCTGGCGGATTACGGCCGCCGCAACGGACGGTGGCGTTTTTTCCCAGGGGAATTCGACGAGGAATTGCCTGAACAGCAGCGACTCGCCGCTTCCGCTATTGCTTCCAGCAGGCCAGAAACGCTGCGCGGTGCGGATCATTTTCTGTTAGAAACCGATCGGCGCCGCGAAGGACTGCCGCTTGCCTGGCAGCGCTGGCGATCGAATCGCGGGCTGGCCAGTGACGTATCGCGCCTGACCGCATGGCTCAGTTTTCAAGATGATCGACAATGAATTCGACAGCATCTTCCTCGATGTCACGCGCCCACGCGCTCTGCGAAATTTCGAAATTGTGCGGAGCGGCTGGAACCAGACGCAATCGTGTGCGACCGGGCGCTATCTCCTCAGCCCGATGAAAAAAGGCTTCGCTCTGCGTCGATGGCACCAGCTGATCGGCCTCGCCATGCACCAGCATCATTGGCGGCATAGCGGCATGGATCGATTCAATCGGGCTGTGTTCCCTCAATAGACGTTGGTAGTAGAGCTCGTGCGCCTGTCGAACTTGCGCCAACCCCTCGCCGCGCGGAAGCATCGGCAGATAGTTGTTCACGATTTTTCGAATTTCTTCGTTGTTGCCCTGTACCAGCCGCTCCAGATCCAGAGGCGCATAGTAGGCGACCACCGCGCGGACCGGCGACGGATGCGAAGCATCTTTTGACAGCAGCAGGGCCGATAGGACCGCCAGGTGTCCGCCGGAAGAAAAACCAATCAGTGCAATGTTCTGCGGCGGATAACCAAAGCGTAGCGCATTGCTTTCCAGATAATGAATGGCGCGGACAATGTCCTCCACCTGATCGCGTCCGCGGTAACGCGGAGGCAGTCGATGCTCCACGGCAAAAGCGCGCAGATTGGCGCCCTTTAGCAGCGGCTCCCAGGCTGCGTACATGGGCAGCGCCGCCTCGCCAACGGCCCAACCGCCGCCGTGGATAAAAAGAACCGCGCCTTCGCTTGCCTCGCGACCTGGCGGAAATTCGGCGATACGCAGAGGCTGCGGATACTGAACGTAGGTTTCGACGATCGTTCCCTGCGGAGTGTAGAAGAGCTGCGCCGGCGCCGCGTTGCAACTGATCGTCATCCAGAGCGCCGGAGCAAAGATTGCAGTGCAAAGGATGCGCAGCGGTAGAGCCTTGCTGCAGGTGTTCCGCACCATCAATAGATGCCCATGTACATCCTGGCCTCCTCGGAGGCCATTTCTCGCGGATTCCAGGGCGGGCTGAACACGATCTCGACGTCGACATCGCTGACGCCCTCGACACGCGAGGCGGCGGCATGGACCTCGGCGCGCATCTGCGGCCCGTAAGGGCAGGCCATTGAAGTGAAGGTCATTTTGACGTCGGCGCGTTTCTCCGGCGTGAGTTCCAGCCCGTAGATCAATCCTAGATCGACCACTCCCAGACCAATCTCAGGGTCCTGAACCTTGGAGATTTCCGACCAGATTGCCTGTTTCAGCTCATCGTGGACGGCATCATCAACAGCTTCTGCGCTCATTGCATGAAGCGTAGTGGCGCGGCCCTCTGCAGGCAACCACAAGTTGCCGCAGCTCCGGGCGCAAAAAAACCGCGCGGCAAACACCGCGCGGTCGTTCTGGATGCATCCGGACTGAACCGGCGCAATTTGCTTAGATCAGCGGGGTCCGAATCAGGGGCGCAATGACCAGCGCTACAACGGACATCAGCTTGATCAGAATATTCAGCGATGGACCGGAGGTGTCCTTCAGCGGATCGCCCACTGTGTCGCCGACCACCGCCGCCTTGTGCGGCGCCGATCCCTTATGGAAAGAGTGGCCGTCCATATGGACTCCGCCCTCGAACATCTTCTTGGCGTTGTCCCAGGAACCGCCGGCATTGGACTGGAAAATAGCCATCAGCACGCCGCTGACCGTTACCCCAGCAAGGACCCCGCCCAGCGCCGCTGCGCCAAAGAGGTAGCCGATAATGACCGGCGTAAAGACGGCCAGCAGACCTGGCAGAATCATTTCACGCAATGCGGCCTGTGTGGAAATCTCCACGCATTTGCCGTACTCCGCCGCTCCTTCTGCCGCATCAAAAATCTCGCGATCTTTCTTCGACATCTTGGATAGGTCTTCATGGTTGCGCTTCATCACTTCTAGAGCGGCCTTGAGAGCCGGGATCTCATTGAACTGACGGCGCACCTCATAGATCATATTGTTGGCGGCGCGTCCCACGGCGCCCATGGCCATGGCCGAAAAAAGGAAAGGCAACATGCCGCCAATGAAGAGGCCGGCCATCACCTTAGGATCGGCGACGTTGATCGCCGTAATGCCGGATTGCTTCATGAAGGCCGAGAACAGCGCCAGCGCTGTTAGAGCAGCGGAAGCGATGGCAAAGCCCTTGCCGATTGCCGCGGTGGTATTGCCCACAGCATCAAGCTTGTCGGTACGGTGGCGAACTTCTTTGGGTAGCTCGCTCATTTCTGCAACGCCGCCGGCGTTGTCCGAAATCGGACCGTAAGCATCGACGGCCAGCTGGATGCCCGTGTTGCAGAGCATGCCCAGTGCTGCGATGGCAATGCCATAGAGACCGGCCAGCTCATACGATGCATAAATTCCGACGGCAATCAGGATGGTCGGGATAGCCGTCGACATCATGCCATTGCCAAGACCGGCAATGATATTGGTAGCCGATCCAGTGATGGATTGCTTCACGATCTGTACCACCGGCTTGCGATCGGAGCCGGTGTAGTATTCGGTCACAATTCCAACCAGAATGCCGGCGATCAGGCCAATGATCATGGCGAAGAACACATTCATGGCGGTGAAGCTGCGCTCCACGCCAGTCAGGACGCCAGCGGCCTTCCATTCGGTTGGCAGCATATAGTTGATGATGAAGAAAGCTCCAATCAACGTCAGAGCGGCCGCTACAAAGTTGCCTACGTTCAACGCGCGCTGCGGATCGCCGCCCTCGCTTACGCGCACGAAGAAGGTGCCGAGGATCGAGGCGACAATGCCAAGCGCTGAAAGCGCCAGCGGCAGGAGAACGGCCGACAGACCGCCAAAGCCATCAAGGGCCGGCTGGCCTTCCGGGGCAAAAGCGGCAATGAAGCCTGTGCCCAGCACCATCGAACCAAGGATTGCACCTACATAGCTTTCGAAGAGGTCGGCGCCCATACCGGCGACGTCGCCGACATTGTCGCCCACGTTATCAGCAATGGTAGCCGGATTCAAAGGGTGGTCTTCGGGAATGCCCGCTTCCACCTTGCCGACCAGGTCCGCGCCTACGTCGGCAGCTTTGGTATAGATCCCGCCGCCCACACGTGCAAAGAGTGCAATGGAGGAAGCGCCAAGCGAGAAGCCGGCCAGGATGTTCAGCACCTTTTCCGCCGATCCGGCGCCAAAGCCGTACATTGATTCGTACAGCAGGAAGAGTCCGCCAAGACCAATGACGCCCAGGCCCACAACGCTCATGCCCATTACCGAACCGCCGGTGAAAGCGACAGCGAGAGCTTTTTCCAGGCCGCTGCGCGCTGCGTTGGCAGTGCGGATATTGGCACGTACAGCCACGCGCATACCCAGAAAGCCGGCAAGCGCAGAAGCCAGACCGCCGCAAACAAAGGAAAGGGCGACGAAGGCTGAAGTCGCTCCGCCCTTTTGCTCCTCATTCCAACCCTGGAAGCCAAGCAGTGCGGCGACTACGACAACGAAGATGACCAGCGTGCGGTACTCAGCCTTGAGGAAGGCCATAGCGCCTTCGGCAATGTACGAGCCGATTTTTTGCATCTTCTCAGTGCCCGGATCCTGACGCTGAATCCAGGCCGTACGCCAGAAGGCATACAGCAGCGCCAGAACGCCCGCACCGATCGTCAGATAGGTGTAGATCATTCAGTTATTCTCCTAATAATGGATAACAGAGAGACCAGATCGAAGCACTGTCAGGCGGCTGTCCGTCAAGCCGATTTGGGCTTATCTCAGCCCCGCAAGAGGCGATAATAGCAATATGTCCGGCAAACTGCCGCTGCTTGCGGCCCTCGCCCTGCTATGGACGGCGCCGCTGGCTGCCACACGCGAATCAGAGGCGCCAGGCTACCTGCGTCAGGCAGCCTTCGAATTCCGTCGCGGGGCGCCGGAGCGTTCCCGTTTCTACTACAATATCGCCCTGGGCCTGGACCGAAGCGCCTTGCAGGCCGATCCTTATGCCCGCCGACTTGATACTTTGCTCTATTTTGCCGAGCGCAACGATCGAGTTGCGATAGCCCGAATTGTCGAGGGCCACGTAAGCGGCGCAGATCCCTTTTTACTCTATATGATGGCTCGACTGGAACTGGAACGCGCTCCGCTACCGGTAGCGCGGCGCGCCTACCTGCAGGTCGCCAGCCAGACGACCATAGCCAGCGCCGATCGCGATGCAGCGCCCATCTCGCTGGTTGCGCTCTCCCCTCTGGCCTGTCCGCCTGAATCGCCGGAGCTTGCCGATCGTTGGCTGACTTACTCAGCCCAGGGGCCCTTTGACGATCCCCTGGAATATGGGGCCCTGCTGGAGCGTCAGCTGGACCCCTTCGAGCTGGCCCAGGCGGCCGCGGCGGCGCTGTTTTTGACGCCGGATGACGCACGGCATCGTCCGCAGCGAAAAAGCGCCCGTGAGGCGCTGCTGCGCGCCAGACAGCAGATGCTGCCCGCCCCGCAGGCCGAACTACAAATGCCGCTGCTCCACTTGCTGGCCCACGTGGACGAGGACGAGGCTCATCGCCTGTGCCTGCGCAACCTGGACCGACTGGCTGCAACTCTCCGCCAGCGGATTCAAACCGGCAACGTAGAACCCTCGAGCTCCTTGCTGCGTCATCTGCGCCAGCGCAGCGATCTGATGCATCAGATGCGATCCATCTTCTTCAATACGCCGGCGGCGGCTTTTGCCTACGGCATGCACCTCTTGAATACAGAACGTCCCCTGCCGGCTCTGCACAACTTTCGGATCTCACTGCTACGCAGCATGAGCCAGCTGCGCGCCAGCTCCGCCTCTGGCATCGACTGGCAGGATGCTTCGACGCTGGCACAAATGCACCAGAGCCTGCGCCAGCTGGAGCTCAGTTACCAGCGCCTCGGCCGCGCCGCCGATGCACGCACCAGCGGCGCGCTGGCGCGAATCATTGAATCGCGTCTGGCAGAACCGGACAAAGCTGTAGCCGAACTTGAAATTGATTTTCTGCAGCGCGCTGGGGAGAACCTGCTCAATCGCGAAGCTCTGCTATTTCTGCGACGCGGCGCAAACGGCGAACGGCGACAGCAACTGGAACTGAAGCTGCGTCAGCGCGATCAGCGACTCGACTTGAGCGAACTTCTTTCGGCATACGATTACGCCGGCCTGCGTCCGTGAACTGGCAACGCTGCAGGAAGCGCGCGCTCAGAGCGCGCCAGCGTAGCCAGAATAGAGACGAATATCATCCACTTCAGCGCCAGGCTCGGGGTCATCGAGTTCTTCGGCTACGCCAAGACTTGCCGGGCCTCCCTCGGGCGTGACCATGAACTCAACCTGATCCACCGCCATTGAATTGTGTGCGATCTTCAGCAAGTAGCGACCCGGCGAAAGCTGTTCGTAGTTCTGTCGAATGACCACTCGCTCTTGAATCTTTTCCGGACGAACGCGACGCAGATCCACGGCCACCGGCTGCGGCGTCGTATTGTTTTCGTAGAGAGCGACCAGATACTCCTCTTCGGCCGGCCCCTTGTCGATTTGATAGATCCACCAGAGGGTTTCGTAGTCGCGAAAGTACAGTCCATCGCGGCCAATGCGGTACTCAGAAACGGAAAGAAGCGTACGCTCCAGGTCGCTCAATTCGCGATCGTCGGTCGTCGCCCAGCCAAATTGTCCCTGGATCTGACTCTGGCAGGCCGCGAACCCGAGCAGCAGCAGGCTGAGTATGAGTGAAGCGCGTCCAAGCATCTGGCGCCTCAGATACGCGATCGTCTGACCAGATCGAGCAGGATTGCCGCCTGCCAGCGCTTGATGGCGAACATTTCGGCAAGGGCATAGGCGCGCAATGGATCAGTCGCGTACTCGTCGATTACGTTCCAGACAATGACCGTAAGACTGCCCGGAAAATTCAGTCCCTGAGCAAGGCGCTCGCGCTGCTGCTGGTCATCGCCTTCAAAATGTTTGCGATAGGCGCGAACCACGAACTCAGATTTTGGCTCGCGGCTGTCGCGATAGGCCAGAAGCGCATTGTGAATCTGCTGCGCCACGCCGGCTGCGTTGTCGCCCAGACTGTACTCCATTGCCTGCAACAGTCGGCGGCGGTAGTCATCGGGAAAATTGCGACGGCGATTGGCGCTTGAATTCCGATGCCGGGGTTCGCTTTGCGGACGTGGATTGCTGGGAATTAATGTCTGTTGACGTTCGCGAAGAAACTCGATCGATGCCGGACCGTCGCGCAGCGAGTCCGGTCGTGTCGCAGGTTGCGGATTCAGGCTGGCCAGCATCTGCTCGACGCTGATTCCACGAAGGCGAGCCATTGCAACAAGCGCGGCCTGCTTTGTTTCAGCATCGGGCGGATTGTAGTACAGGGCGCGCAGCGGCGGATAGGCGCTGTCAACCTGACCATGTCGACCAAGTTCAGCGACGGCGAGGCGTAGAATCTCCGGCGTCTGGCCCTGCGGGTTGCGGACCATGCCTTCGTAGAGTGTGGCCGCTTGTGTTTGCAGGCCCGGGTTCTCCACGGCAGAAAGCGCCTCAATTGCAAGCTTTCGGTTGGCCGGGTCTTCGTTCAACACCTGGGCCAGGATAAATTCGTGACTGGCATCGTCGCCGATCTGCGCCAGAGCCGCGATCACCGGCGCAACCAGTGCGGGGCGCTCCTCTGCCGCCCGACGCAGCAAGGGCACGGATTCGCGATCACGCGCCGCGCCAAAGGCCCGTACCATCGGCTCGTTGATTAGGCGGGGCTCGCGTTCCAGAATCCGCCGACTTTCGGCGCGTGCGCCCTCGCTTTCACGTTCACTCAGGCGCTGCAGGGCGAGACTGCGATGTTCGTCAGAAAGGCGGTTTTGCTGGGCCACTTCTGCCAGGGAGTGATCGCCAACCGCGCCCGGGGCCTGCGCCAGACTCTCAATGGCCTGTGCTCGCAGGCCGGCAGGGACCTCCTGCATGTGTTCCACAAGGTCTCGCGCCGCGGCGCTATTGCCGCCGGCAATCTGGCGCTCCGCCTGCTGCAGATCTGCAGCGCTGGAATAGCTCTGGCAGGCAAACAACAGCGGCGGCAGCAAGATCAGAGGAAGGACGCGGAAGTGCTTCATAGCCTTGTCATTCTTATCGGTCTTCTCGCCGGCCCTCCTGGATCATTCTTGTGCGCCCTCGAACCTCTTTTTCCGGCGGTTCCAGTTCATCTCGAATTCCGCCAAAGAGGGCGCGCAGATTGTCCAGCGCCCGTCGGGCGTTGAGCAAGAGGGCAACCACTCCGGCAACCAGCAGAATCTTGATCAGCATTGGACTCCTCAAGCTTCCGGCGGACAGCCGCCGGAAGCGAACTTGCCGCGTTGGCCTAACGCGGCGGATTCAGGTTCATGCGCTGCGTGAGAACGATATCGAGGTTGGTAGTCTGCCCATCCTCTACTGTTATCGTGCGATCATCCAGCGCCGTACTTTCCAGGAAGGAGGCTTTGATGAAGTAGTTGCTATTGGGCGGCAGATTCAAGAACCAGAAGCTGCCATCCTGCATGCTGCGCATCCGATGTTGCTGGTTTGTCGTATTGACTACCGGCATCCAGATGTCCTGCCCGGCCAGCGGCGAATCAAAGCTTCTTAGAAACACCTTGCCGCGTATTGTGCCGTAACCGGAAAGCGACGCTACTACAAAGATCTTGTTGTTGGCGGCGTTGCGCTCCACTCCCAGACGCTCGTTGATGATCGGATAGCCGTCGGCCTGAATCTCCACCTCGTGCACGCCGGTCGGCGCGCCAGTCACTTCAAGCATCGCTACCTGATTGTTGATGCGCCGACCCTGGTAGCTGTAGAAGCCAAGCGGGATTTGTTCGCCCGTGCGCTGGCGCAGCTGCGCCTCAGTGAGCCACGTGATTCGCGTCTGCACCGGCTGGCCCGAAAACTTCACAGCAATATTCCGATCGGAATTGCCGCGACGGTTGCGCATGATCAGAGTCATCGGATCCATGGGCGTGGGACCGGCGGCGATCGATCGCAGAATGGTGGTGTAGATCACGGCATTGCCGGTTACATTGCCAGGCGCCGGCTGCGGCTCATCAGGGGTTACCGGATCAGGCATGTCCGGCGGCGTGGGTCCGGGCTGCGGCGGTTCGGGCGGCTGTGGCGGCGTCGGCTGTGGCGTTGGCTGCGGCGGAGTGGGAGTTATGTTGCCGGCGATAAAGATGCCTGACGCCCGGCCGGAGATTTGCGGATTCTGGTTGTGATTGAAGCGTTTGGCCTCGTTGGTCACGCGCGGCCTCGCCCACTCGAAGGCCTCCAGAATTGTAACCGTGCCATCGCGATTCATGTCGCCATTGGCAGGCGTGAGCGCCTGGGCAAAGAAGTAAGTGAAGATACCGTGGTTGATGCTACCGCGCACCTCGATTGAGGTTTCGTCCGCATCGCTTGATGCTACGATGGCTTTGTCGTCGAAGAAGATATCTTCGCGAGCGTTGACCAGTACGCGGCCCTGCTCGCCCGGGTCAATGGGCACCTGACCCGTGCCGCGCGCCCGCTGGCCGCGGTTGGCGAGCCCTCCAGAGAAACAGCAATCGAAGATCCAGACCAGCTTATCGGTATGGATCTTCTTCACCCAGGTGTTCAGCACGTTGTCTGGAACGTGCGGTCGCTCGTACATGACGACATAGTTGCGCACTCCGTTCTGAGCATTGGGATCGCGCTCATAGGTGCCGTGGCCAGAAAAGTAAATGGCCACAGTGTCGTTGGAGCTGACCTTCGTAGCCAGCTCATTGATCGCCGCTTCGATATTTTGCGCGGTGACCATTCGGCCGAGCAGAACTTTTACATCCGTGAAGCGACCCTGGCTGCGCAGACTTTGCTCCATCAGCTCAGCATCGCGCTCACAGAGGTCCAGCGGCGGGATGCCGGAGATGTTCTGTTTGTAGTTCGAGCCGATGATCAGCCCGTAACGATTTTGCGCCTGCAGCGAAACCAGCGCCATCGGAGCGGCAAGGATCAGCGCCAGCAAGAAGTGCGTTGCGCCGGGACGCCAGCGCCGGCCGGGGCGAGCAAAGAACGACATAGAGACTCCTCCGGAAAAATAGACGACTCGATCCACGCCCCGGTTCAGGGGGGCGTCTACTATTTTTGGTCGTCTTTCAGCCGGCGCAATTCGCGCTCAACTTGCAATTCCACAATTTCCCGCTCCAGCAAGCGCTGTTCGTGGCGCAAGAGCGGAAGAATGGCCAGATTGAGGGTTTGGCATTGCTCTTGCAGCCTCGCCTCCCGAGGATCAGGCGCGCCTTTCTGCCCCTCGCGCTCCTCCAGCTGCCGCCGGCTCTGCGCAAGGGATACGTTCAATGCGGCGGCTTCCTCGAGGTGTCCCATTTGCGCCAGGCGGAATTGCCGGGCCAGGCGGGCGCGCAGCAGGCGAAGCAGAACGATTTGATTGTGTGGTTTCAACCCTGAATGGAAAAGCTGGCGCCCTGGCGCCGCATTTCCGCACGAGGACTTTCGGAATGTACGGAATCCTTTTGGGAGACTTCCTCCCAGGCGCCGCGCAATTGCTCCAGCAGGCCAATGACCTCGCTGAGTCCGCCGCTTTCTTTGGCAATGTTCGCTTCCAGCAGACGACGCTTCATATAAGCATAGAGACTGAATAGATTTTGAGCGATTTCGCCGCCCTCTTCCATGTTCAAGGCCAGCATCAGTTCGGTCACGATATCCTGGGCTTTGATAATGTTGGCGTTTGCCACGTCATAAGTCCGCGGCGACATATTCTCAATTGCAATACGCAGGAAGCGAACCGCTCCATCGTAGAGCATTACAATCAACTTCCCCTGATTGGCCGTTGCAATCTCGGTGGTCTTGTATGCATCAAAGGAATTCTGTCGTGCCAGCGCCATGGTTCGCTCCCGTACAGCCTCTATCGGCTTGATCAGGCGGTCCCTTAATAGACAGAAAATTTCGGCCGCTGCCGGCCTGGCTTCTGCTGGAATATGGTCCTGCACCGAAGCCGGGGCAAGCGCTTTTGGCTGAGAGCCGGTCCCAGGGCAAACGAATGGCGTAGCGCCTGCCGGAGCGGTCAATGCCGACGTGATTCAGCGCAGCCGGCGGCGCAACGCTCAGGGACTGAGCATGCCCAGAGCAAGCAAGGCCAGTATTGCAAGACCCAGCAGCGTGCGATAGGCGACAAAGACGCTCAAGTTATGACTGCGCAAGTAGTGCAACAGGCCAGCGATGGCCAGGTAGCTGGAAACTATTGCCGCCAGCGAACCTAGAATCAGAAAGCTAAAACCCTGCGCCGCAAGATTGCTCCACTCCGAATAGAGCTCATAGAAGCCGGACAGGGCAATGGCCGGGATTGCCAGCAGAAAGGAAAACCGCGTGGCCGCGGGGCGCGCCAGACCAAGGAACAGGCCCATCATCAAGGTGCTGCCGGAACGCGACGCGCCGGGAATCAGCGCCAGGCACTGTGCCAGACCAATCCAAATAGCATCGCGGAAGGTGATACTGTGCACATCGCGCTGGCGTCCCGCATTGCGATCGGCCAGCCACAGCAGCAAAGCCATGACGATCAGGCTGCCGGCTACAACGTAGAGCGAACGAAAGGGCCCGTGGATGAAGTCTTTTAGAAGCATAGCAGCGATGCAAATGGGGATTGTTGCTGCGACCACCTGCCAGGCCAGCCTGGCCTGGGGATGCTGCAAGGGTTGCCGACTGATAAGACCGCGCACAACTTCCAGCGAAAATTCGAGCAGGTCCCTGCGAAAGTAAACGAGGAGAGCGGCCAGCGATCCAAGCTGGATCACCGCAGTGAAGGCGGCGCCTGGGTCCGGCTGGCCCAACAGCGCCGGGAGGATGCGCAGATGCGCCGTGCTCGAAATAGGAAGAAATTCAGTGAGGCCCTGGAGCAAACCCAGGAGCAATGCGTAAGCGGCTTCCACCCGGACAGGCTTGGCTGAGGTCTCCGGGTGGCAAGATCGAATCGCGGCGCAGGCAGCTGCCTCCGGCGTCCCGCGCCGTCAGTAGACGGCGGGCTTCAGCTTTTGTGCAGTCTTGACCCAGCGGCGAACTTGCACCAGGCCTGGAACGCGCTCAATCATCTGCCGGCGTCCATTGATCTGGACCATTTTCTCGTAGAGCGTATCAGGGTTTTGTTTGGCCAGAGTGCGTACGTTTGGTACGCCGACTGCGCCAAGCAACTCAGCCTTCAATCCGGCGATCCCTTTGATGCGGAAGAAATCAGCATGATGCACCCATTTTTGAACAAGGCGCTCATTGATGCGCGCTTTGATAGCAATGGCTCTCCGGCCCTCGCGCGATTCGCCATGCTCCAGAAGTTTTTCAATCGTTGTGACGCCTGCACTCCGCAACTGCTCAGCCAGACGGTCGTCAATTCCAGTAATTCTATTAAGTTTGGCCATGGTGCACACTCTTTTTATTGTATTGCCGCGACTCGGACAATAACCTATCTTCTCCCAATTTGCTTTAAGGTTGATGCACGTCAAGTGGTTGCCGTGCAACGGCTATTGGAAAATCAAAAACGCCTGGATTGTTCCTTGCACCAGAGGTAACGCAGCGTAAAAACTTATTAAAACTCGATTGTTAAATAGTTAGCGCAGCGTCTCAATTTTTGATCCTATGCAACGGGCTTATTTTTACCAGATTGATCAATATGGCGGCCTGCATCATGAGGGCGTCATCCAGGATGATGCGGATTTTCTCACCTTTTTCTTACAGAGACTGCAATGCAACGACAGCGGTCGCCACACCAATTATCCGTACCTATCGCGATGCGGCAGTGAAATGAACTTCGTTCAGTCCGCCGGAGCGCCCATAATATTGCGGAGACTGGAAAACGGATTGCTTCACTATTCGCACGGTCGCATCGCGATCGACTTTGATGTGCGGATGCTCTCCGTCGATCCGCATGGGAATCTGCTGCATTGCGTCGGCGCCGGATTGCAGGGCCGCATCGCCGGACCGGCGCTGCAGGATTTGGCCGAGTGTATTCGCAGCAGCGGCGACGGATACCTGATGCGCTGGCAGGGCGAGGAACGCCTGCTGCCTGCGGCTCCGCCCTACCCGCTGCAGGGCCCGGAGCCCGCCGCTGCTCCCATCTCTACTTGACGCAAGCGCCGCCGCGCCGTCCGCTGCAATGTGCGCATGAGAATTTTAGTTCTGGCGGCTCTTCTGGCTCTCTCCGCGGCGCTGCCCGCCTGCGAGGCCTTTCAGTGGAGCGACGATACGCGGCCGCGGGTTTTTCTCACCTACCAGGACAAAGCCAATCGCATGCGCATTCTTATCTCGGATCTTCAATTGCCGGCGATCATCCTGCCGCCCGATGATCTGCCCTATTCGGCCAACGCCAGCGGCGCCATCTGGATCGGCGTAGAGTTCCCCTTCGACAAGGCGCAGCAGATCATCAAGTGGGCCCGTAACTACTACAGCGAGCTTCGCTACGTTGCGCTCTCCGACTACTCCAATCCGGGCGCCTATCGTTTCCAGTACGAGCTCTTTATTGGCGGCAGCACGGAGACAGCGGTTCGTGACTTGCGCTTGCGGGCCTGGACCGAGGCCGACTTCCGCAAACTGGACCAGGCGCGAAACGCTGAGGATTTTCAATCCTTGATCCGCTCACACTATCCTGCCGATTCCGGCGGCGCCCCGGAAAAGCCCGCCGGTCGCAGATAGATTCGCGCCGCCGGGAGCGCGCCGCTGACCGCCAAAACTGCTTTATTGGGAAGGCCGAGCCGTGAGACTTGGCCGCAGCCTCTCACCCAGCGCAGGATTCTATGTCACAGGCCATTGCCCCACAAAATGAAGCCACAGAGTCGCCTTACTTCGCGCCGGATGCCTTTCCACGCGGCCTATCGCGCAAGGTTGTAGAATCGATTTCGCACATCAAGAGCGAGCCGGGCTGGGTAACCGAATTCCGATTGAAGGCGCTGGAGATCTTTGAAGCGAAGCCCATGCCGCAGTGGGGCTTCATCCCTTCCTTTGGCATCGACCTGGATCGCTACGTGCACTATGTGGGCGCCAACAAGCAGAAGAAAAAGAGCTGGGATGAGGTCGATCCCGAGGTGCTGCGCAGCTTCGAACGCCTGGGTATTCCCGAACACGAGCGCCGCTATCTGGCGGGCCTCGAGGCGATGAACGACTCCGAGACGGTTTACGCCAATGTAAAAAAGGAGCTTTCGGATTTGGGCATTCTGTTTTGCGACATTGACACCGCCATCCGCGAATATCCTGATATTGTTAAGAAGTACTTAGGAACCGTAGTCGGCGCCGCGGACAACAAGTTCGCCGCGCTCAATAGCGCCGTTTTCAGCGGCGGAAGCTTCGCCTACTGCCCCCCGGGCGTAAAGACGCCGATGCCGCTGCAGGCCTACTTCAAGGTTACGGCCGCCTCCTCCGCCCAGTACGAACGGACGCTACTGATCGCCGATGAGGGCGCCGAGATCGTCTACAGCGAGGGCTGCAGTTCCGTGCAAGATTCAGAGACCAATTTTCACACAGCGGTGGTAGAACTGATCGCCCATGATCGCGCGCGCATCTACTACACTACCATCCAGAATTGGAAAAAGAATATGTACAACTGGACGGTGAAGCGCGGTCTGGCTCACCGTGAAGCGCACATCACCTGGACCGATGTCAACATTGGCGCGCAGACCATCAAGTATCCAGGCATCATTCTGAAGGGCGACCGTTCAACCGGCGATATTCTTTCGCTGGCCTTTGCCGGCGGCGGCCAGATTCAAGATACCGGCGCTCGCATCATCCACGTAGGCAAGGAAACGCGCAGCAACGTGCTGGCCAAAGGCGTCTCGCTGGACGGCGGGGTAAACAGCTACCGCGGCCTGGTGAAGTTTGATAAAAATGCGGAGGGCGCTTACAGCCATATCAAATGCGACGGTCTGATGCTGGACGATCGATCGCAAACGCACGCCTACCCCTACAACGATGTAAGCGGCGAACACGGCGCCCTGAACTATGAGGCGACGGTCTCCAGAATTGACGACGATATGCTGTTTTTCTTGCAAAGTCGCGGGCTCAGCGAGGACGAGGCAAAATTGCTGATCGTCAACGGCTTCTGCGAGGGCGTGGTGCGCGACCTGAATGTCGAGTATTCGGTGGAGATGTCGCGTTTGATCCGGATGATCCTGGAAGACGGCCAGGCCATTGCCGCGCCGGCCAGCGATGGGCTCAGCGCCTGAGAGTTCTTGCTACCGGCAGTTCGCTTGCTGCCAATTTCAGGACTTCCCATCTGGCGGCGCCGTACGCGGGCGAACGCCGCTGGCCGCAAACCACGCGGCACAAAGCAGCAGCAGGTTGAGCAAGACCATTGCCGGCGCGTTCCAAAGCAGATCGCGGGCCAGAACAATCTCCAGACCATTCATTGTTGGGATGATTAAACTCTGCAGCGTGGCGCAGAGCTTTGGCCACCGGCCGCTCAGGACCCACAGCCCCATGGCCGCTTCGGCGGCCCCGATGCCCAGGGTCAGCATGGGCGCAACGTCCGGCCCCAGAATTCGGGCCACAATCCCCTCGTGCCGGGGAATCTGATGGAGAAGCTTACTGTAGACGCCGTGGAAAATCCAGACCGACGCTACGATCCAGCGCGCCACAAGGCGCAAGCGTTGGAGGTTCAGGGCCTGCATCCTGCTCGAGCCCTCTGGCTGTAGATTGCAGCGCAAGAAAGAAATTGCCCGCCTTCCATCGCAGACGTCCAATGAATTGCCATGTTGCACCTGTTACGACGTCATCCCTTTGCAGTGCGCGCACACTTTGACTACTCGGCGGTGCTAACCTATGCCCTGCCGGCAAACATTTTGCAGCCGCTGCTTCCGCCAGGATTGGAACTCGACCAGCGCGAGGGATTGGGCTTTGCGGCCATCGCCATGGTCAAGACGCGCCGCCTGCGACCGGCGGTCTTTCCGGCGCTGCTTGGTCAGGACTTCTTCTTGATCGGCTATCGCATCTTCAGTCGCTTCACCACGCGCGAGGGCCGGCGTCTTCGCGGTCTGCGCATCCTGCGCTCCGAGACCGACCGGCGACGCATGGTTTGCTCCGGAAATCTGCTCACACACTATCACTACCACTACGCGCCAATCCATGCGGCATGGAGCGAAGAGAACCTGCACGTTGTACGCGAGGGCGGTATGGACGTCGTTTTTCATAAGAAGTCCGACGCGCGTTTGCCGTCTGGATCGCCCTTTGCCGACTGGCGCGAGGCGCGTATGTATGCGGGACCGCTGCCTTTTACCTTCGACTACGAACAGGAGACGCATTCGATTGTGATCATCGAGGGCGTTCGCCAGAATTGGACGCCGCAAGCCGTCGAGGCCGAAGTGCGTACTCTGGATTTCTTTGATCAGCCGCAGTTTCAGGGCGTCAGGCCGCAGCTATGCAGCGCCTTTATTGTAGAAAACATCCCCTTCATGTGGAAGAAGGGCAGACGGGAGCTGCTGAATGCGCAGTCGATTTGAGGGCGTCGCCAATGTGCTGCGCTTCAACTGGCCGTTTTACGCAGCGGCTCTGCTGACGCTAATCGCAGCGCTTCTTGCCTGGCCCTGGGCGACGGAACTCTGGCAGCAGGCCCTTCTCCTGCTGGCTTCATTTTCTGCCCTGTACTTTGCGATTGCATCCTTGCTCGTCACACACTGGATCTATGACCGTTCCGATCTTTACCAATTGAGCTGGCTCGATCAACTGCAGCGCCAGCCGCAACATGTGGCTCTGGTCCATGCCGGCTTCGACGATCTATCGCCGCTGCTCAGGCAGCGCTATCCCGATCTGGCGCTCAACGAATTTGATTTCTATGATGCGCAGAAAAATCCGGAGCCCTCGATCCAGAGGGCGCGCAAGCGGCAGCAGCGGCTCTCTCCGTCCTTTGCCGCAGCTGCTGCGGACGGACGCCAGTTCGATTCGATCCTGCTATTTCTTTCAGCGCATGAGATGCGACGGCCGGAGGACCGAGCCTCCTTTCTGACTGCCAGCGCCGGGCTGCTTGCCCCCGGCGGCCGGATGGTCGTTGTCGAACACCTGCGCAATCTGGCCAATTTGCTGGCCTACGGACCTGGCTTCTTGCATTTTCACAGCGACAGCGCCTGGCGCAGCAGCTTTCGTGCAGCACGGCTGCAGATTGAGAATGACTTTGCCCTCACGCCCTTCGTGCGCGTCTATGTATTGCAATGATTCTCGCTCTCTATGCAACCGGCTTGCTTCAGATTGGCCTGGCCTTCTTGCATCTGTACTTTGCCCGGCGCTTCCAGTGGCGGCAGGAAGCTGCACGGCTGTCGCGGCTGAATGAACAGATCTTTCATGTTCATACCTTCTTTGTCTGTCTGACCCTGATCCTCTTCGGTATCTGGACCCTGGCGCAGGCCGCGGACCTGGCCGCCGGCAAGCAGCGCTGGCTGGCCGGCGGCATATCAGTGTTCTGGTTCTGTCGATTGGCGGCGCAGTTCTTCGTCTACGATTCGGCGCTCTGGCGCGGTAAACGGCTGGAGACAGCGGTGCATGTTCTTTTTGGGCTGCTGTGGAGCTATTTGACTGCGGTCTATGCCTGGCTTGCAATGCAGGCGTAGTAATAGTCTTCTGTCGCCTGCGATTGGAAAAAGCAGCCAGCGCGAGACCAGGAAATGGCTTAACCGGGGACGCGCGATGAGGAGTCTGGCCGGATCATGGATGCCCTGCTCGATATCCGCGGCCTGAAGGTAGAAATAGAGGGACGCGAGATCATTCACGGCCTCGATCTCAGCCTGCCGCGCGGAGAGACTCACGCCATCATGGGGCCCAACGGCTCTGGCAAGAGCACCCTTTCCTACACCCTGCTGGGCCACCCGCGCTATACTGTGAGCGGCGGTCAGATTTATTTCGAAGGCCAATCGCTGGCCGGCCTCACGGTAGACCAGCGCGCGCGCCTCGGTATTTTTCTCTCCATGCAGTATCCCACGGCGATCCCTGGCGTCACCGTTACCAACTTCCTGCGCACTGCTTTGAAGAATCTACGCGGCGCCGATGTCCCGGTAAAGGATTTTCGACGCGAACTGAAAGAAGCGATGGGCGCCTTGCAGATGGATCCCAACTTCGCGGCGCGCTATGTGAACGATGGCTTCTCCGGCGGAGAAAAGAAACGTCATGAAGTTCTGCAAATGACGTTGATGCAGCCGAAGCTGTGCATTCTCGACGAAATCGATTCCGGTCTGGATATCGACGCTCTGCGCATTCTGGCCGCAGGCGTGGAACGCCTGCGCAGTCCGGAGCGCAGTATGCTACTGATTACTCACTACCAGAGACTGCTCAACTATTTGAGCGTAGATCGTATCCATGTTTTCATGGCCGGGCGGATCGTCATGAGCGGCGGCCGCGAGCTGGCCGAAAAGCTGGAAGCCCACGGTTATGAGTGGGCGGCGCGGGAAGCGGGATTGAGCCCTGGCGCGCTATGAGCGAGGCGCCTTCGGCCACAATGGAGCTGCGTGATGCGCCCCTCCCTTCGCCGCACGACGAATCCTGGCGCAAGGTCGATCTTGGCGGCTTTGATCCGCGGACGCTGAAGTTGACAGAGGCTGCAGTGCAACCGCCGCCCGCCAGCGAGCTGCATGCCTGTTCGCTGCTCACGCTGGCGGAAGCGGATGGCAGCATGCAGCAAATTGTGGCGGAGCGACAGCAAATGAAACGTCGCCAGGCCCGCGATGCAATCGCACTGGCGCGAGCCCTGGCCCCATCGACGCCATTGATTCTCAGCGCTGCGCCCGGCGCACAGGCGGCAGCGACGCTTCGCTTTCGGCCGACTGCTGGCGCTCTCTTTGCGCCACAGATCTACGTTTTTGTCGGCGCCGGCGCCGAGCTGACTCTGATTCTGGAGTGCGAATCGCAGGGCGAAGAGACTGTCTATTTACCGCAGCTTGAGCTGCATGTGGCAAAGGGCGGACGCCTCAAAGCGGCCCTTGCCGTAGCCCATGCCGGCGGCGATCGACGATTTGGATGGCTGGAAAGCTTTCTGGCAGAGGATGCCAGCGTCCACCTGGCAACAGCCTTCGATGGCGGTCGCCTGGCCAAGGATTTTCTGATTGGCCGACTGCAAGGTCGCGGCGCAGTATTTCGCGCCGTTGGCGCCCTGGCCCTTGGCGGTCGCGACTTCTGCGACGTGGAGATGATTGCCGACCATCAGGCCGACGACACACAGAGCTCCCTGCACTACAAGACCGTGCTGCGCGAACGAGCGCATAGCATTTTCGATGGCAATCTGATCATACCTCCAGGTCGACAGCGCGTCCGTTCGCACCAGTTGAATAACAACATTCTGCTCGATCGCAGCGCGCGCGCCGAGTCGATGCCGCGGCTGGTCATTCAGGCGGAGCGAGTGCAGGCCGAGCATGGGGCCACCGTCGGTCAACTGGACCACGATGCGCTGTTCTACCTGATGGCTCGCGGGCTGAGCGAAGCGGAGGCGCGGGTCCTGCTGGTGCACGGCTTCCTGGAGCAATTGCTGGCCGAGTTTCCGTCCGCCGAACTGGCCGAGAAGATTCTGTCGCGCTTCTACCGACGATTGAGCCTCTGACGTCATGGCCTATATCGCACTGCTCCCAGAAACGGAACTGCTTGAGGCTCAAGTCCGCTGCATCCAGACGGAGATTGGCCGCATCGTGCTGGCTCGAGTGGCGGGCCAGATCCACGCCTTTGAGGACCGCTGCAGCCATGATGACGGACCGCTGGCCGGCGGCAAACTGGAGGGACATTGCATCCATTGTCCCAGGCACGGCGCCAGCTTCGACATCCGCAATGGATCGGCGCTGCAGCTGCCGGCAACGGAGGATATCGAGATCTTTGCGGTACGCGTTGTCAATGGTCAGGTGGAAGTGGATCTGGCCTGAAGCCCGCTGCGGCCTCCGGCCAAAAGGGGATTGATGACGCCGCAGCCGGCGCCTACTATAGTCGGAGACAGGCAGAAATGGGAAGCTTACTGGATTACCGCGCGATTCGGGAGGATTTCCCAATTCTTTCAACGCGCATGAACGGCCGACCGCTGGTCTTTCTGGACAGCGCTGCCAGCTCGCAGAAGCCGCAGCGCGTAATTGACGCCTTCAACGACTACTATCGCTGCCGCAATGCCAACATCCATCGTGGCGCCTATCGTTTGAGTTACGAAGCTACCGATCTGTATGAAACCACGCGTCGCCGCGTCGCTCATCTGCTCAATGCGCCGCATCCCGAATCCTGCGTGTTCACGCGCAACGCTACGGAAAGCATCAACCTTGTGGCGCGCTCCTGGGGCGAGGCCAATCTCGAAGAGGGCGATGAGATTCTGGTCAGCGAACTGGAACACCATTCCAATCTGGTGCCGTGGTTCATGGTGGCGCAACGCTGCGGCGCCAGAATCCGCCATATTCCGCTGACCGCGGACTATCAGCTTGATCTTTCACGCCTCGACGAAGTGATCAATGCGCGCACGCGGATCATCGCCGTGCAACACATGTCCAATGCGCTTGGCGTCATTCATGATCTGAAGCGCATTGGCGCCAGAGCGCGCAGCGCCGGCGCACTGTTTCTGATCGACGGCGCACAGGGCGCTTCACATTTGCGCGTCGATGTACAGGATCTCGATTGCGATTTCTATGCACTCTCCGCTCACAAGATGCTCGGTCCCACCGGCGTCGGCGTGCTCTATGGAAAAAGGGAACTGATGGAAGCCATGCCGCCCTTTCTCGGAGGCGGCGATATGATCCTGACCGTCTGGAAAGACGGCTTTAAGCCGGCCCCGCTGCCTAACAAGTTTGAGGCCGGTACGCCGAATATCGCCGGCGTGGTGGCCTTTGCCATCGCCCTTGACTATCTGGAAAAGGTTGGTCTGGAGCGAATTCATCAGCATGAGGCGGCGCTTCTATCTTACGCTGTTGAAGAATTGTCCAGGGTTCCAGGCCTTACGCTTTACGGCACATCCGATCTGAGCGTGCGCGGCGGGGTCGTTTCCTTTAATGTGGACGGCGTCCATGCTCATGATGTCGGGACCATCCTCGATGAAGAAGGCATCGCCATCCGCGCCGGACATCATTGCTGCGAACCCTTGATGCGACTGCTCGACATTCCGGGCACGGCGCGCGCCAGCTTCTACATGTACAATGGGCCGGAAGATGTAGATGCTCTGGTTCGCGCCCTGCACAAGGTGCGCGACATTTTCCGCAGCGCCGTAAAATCTTGAGTCGAGGAGCCCAGGGCAGTCATGGCGCTGAGCGAAGATCTATATAAAGAAGTAATTATCCAGCATTCGCAGAGTCCCTCGCACCGCGGGCATCTATCGCACCCCAGCGTCGTGGAAGAGGGCCTCAATCGCAGCTGCGGCGATCAGGTGGAAGTGGAACTTTTCATCGAAGCGGGACGCATTCAGGAAATCCGCGTCAATGGGCGCGGCTGCAGCATCTCCACAGCCTCCGGCTCGGTCATGGCTGAGGCCGTCGAGGGCATGGAGCTGGCCCAGGCGAGCAAGTTGATTGATCAGTTCAAATCGATGATTGTGGAGGGCGGCGCCGTTGAGTTTCCGGAGGAGCTCGAGGACCTGGAGGCCTTCAAGGGAGTGCAACGCTACCCGGTGCGCGTCAAATGCGCCACCCTTTCCTGGAACGCGCTGGAACAGGCGCTGCAGAGAGCCGCGGGAAATTGATCGCAAATTCAGGACACGGCGCCCCCGCTGGCCTGAAAGCCCATGGAGACATCCTTCGATGAAGCGCTATGGGAGCGCGGCGCACGGATCATCAATCGCATCCGACTGGGCTTGACCCTCTTTTTTGCCTCGAATGTAGCCGCCGCCGTTCGCTACTACACGGCAGTGCAGACGACGGTGCTGTCCGCCGGACTGCTGCTGATGCTCGCCTACACAATCCTTTACTGGCTCTTGAGTCGCAAGGGCAGAGCCAGCCAGACGCTCGCGCGCTGGCTTACGATTCTCGATATCGCCCTGCTGGGCATGATGCTTTCGGCGCTGATCGTTGGCCGTCCGCAAATAGGCTGGCTGATAGTTCGCGAACCTATATTGTATTCGATCTACTTTTTCTACATCATGATGTCCGGATTCCTGGGCAATCCGCGCTTTACGATTCTGGCCGGCATAGCCTCGATGATCAGCTATCTGTGCGCGCTGATCTTTGCTCTCTCCAGCGGCTTACTGATCAGCGGCGACGAAGATAACGCCTGGGCGGCGGGCAAGACCACCTATCTGGGAGAGGCTTTGCATTGCCTCTATTTGCTGGCTGCGGCGCTGATCGTCCGTTCGGTAGTGGGCTTTTTGCAATCGGCCTCCGCCCGTGTGGAGCGGGCGCGCCGCGATCAGGAGCGCGCATACCGCAACCTGCACGACAATCGCATGAACATTGCCATGGCCGTGGGCGTGCTCAAGAAGTCGATAACGCAATTCAACGAATTCCTCGACTCCATGCTGCAGGGCATGGACAACAACGCCAGCTCCGTGGCCGAAATGAGCGCAATCCTGGATGAATTCAGCGCCACTGCAGCCAACACGCGTGAAAACGTAGACCAGCAAAGCAAACGATTGGCTACACTGCAAGAACAGGGCTCGCTGGTGGGCGCCACTCTCGATCAGATTGTCATCTCCACCGACGCGCTGGGGCAGGTTTCCTCGCGCTCGCGGGCCTTTGTTGGCGAGGTCAATCAAGCCTTGCAAGAAACCATCGAATCGCTGCATCGTATTCTGGAGTCGCTGGCGCGCCTTGGCAAAATCAACAGCGTCATGGCCAACATCGCCGACCAGACCAACCTATTGGCGCTCAACGCTTCCATTGAAGCCGCCCGGGCCGGAGAAGCCGGACGCGGCTTTGCAGTCGTCGCCCTGGAAATTGGCAAACTGGCCGACTACAGCGTCAACAATGCGCGTTCCATCGAAGAGATCGTAAAGCAGAGCCGCCAGCTAACAGAGCGCGTGCGCGGCGCCTCCGCCAGGGTGACGGAGCGCGTCGATCTGCAGCAGAAAGAGCTGATCCAGATTGACGAGCAGGTTGGCGGGCTGCGCGAGGCCTTTCGCCGCCAACAGCAGTTGAATCAAACGCTGCTGACGCAACTGGACGACCTGCAGCGTTTTTCGGCGGAGAACAATCGCAATATGCAGTTGCAGCAAGCCGGGGCGCAAGAGGTGGTTACCGCACTGGAAAAGATGGAAGGCGAGACGCTTGCCCTTTCCAACCAGTCGCAAACGGTAAGACCTGAAATCGAACGCATCGGCGAATTGACCGATCATATGCTCAAATTGACGGTCGAGGACGCCGGCGAAGCGGCCGCCGATTGATCGGTTGAGGATCCTGGCCGCACAGGTTCATCTGTCTCGCATTCCTTTCGTCTAATAGGCGCAGTATGTCCAGCGATAAGCAACCGATCCGAGTGAGCATGCGCCTGAAGATCATTCTGGCCTTCTTCCTGTTCAGTTCGGCTGTCTCCGTCACCCTCGCCTATGCAAGCTACCGAATTCTCTACGACCAGTTGTTCACCGAACTGCAAGGCCGTGTAAAGAATATCGCCTACCTGGGCGCCAGCAATCTGAATGCGAACGACCTGCGCGAACTCTTTGGACGCGTGGAGCAAGCCAGCGAAGATCGAGTCGCGGCCGAGGAGGCGGAGAATTCGGCGGAATACAGACGAATCTCCGATCAACTCAATGCGATTCGCAATTCCGAAGAACGATTGATCCGCTACGTTTACCTGTTGCGCAAGGAAAGCGACAATACCGCCCTCTACGTCGTCGACGCCGATTTCCTGGAAGACCGCAAACAGCAGGACGCGGCGCAGGATGAATTGTCCAGCTTTGCCAGCGAATTGGACATGTCCGAATATCCTGTGATGCAGCAGGCCTTTGCCGATCGCAGCAACATGGTCGAAAAGGAATTCACCTTCGATTCAGACTTTAATGTACGCTCGGTAAGCGCCTATGCTCCGGTTTACGGCCCCGACGGCGTTATGCTTGGCTTGCTTGGCATCGACATGGTCGACGCCGATATGCAGGCAGCTCTGGCCAACGTGACTCAGCTTTCGGTGATCCTGACGGCATCGGCAATTGCCGTGGCCTTGCTGACATCCATCCTGCTGGGCGCCTATTTTACGCGCGGCATTCTGGCGCTGGAGCGCATTGTACGGCGCTTTGGAGAGCGCGACTTTGGCGTGCGGGCCCGCGTGGAGTCTTCGGACGAAGTGGGACAGCTGAGCTTCAGCTTCAATTCCATGGCTGAAACGATCAGCAGCTACAATGATCGGCTGCAGGGACTGCTAGATTCCTACGGCAAATTTGTTCCGCACGATCTACTCAAACTCCTCGGACGGGCCAGCATCACCGAAGTGCGCATGGGCGACCAGGTTCGCAGCGAAATGAGCGTGCTCTTTTCAGACATTCGCGACTTCACCACGCTTTCGGAGCTGATGACGCCTGAGGAAAACTTCAATTTCCTGAATAGCTATCTGCGACGAGTTGGCCCGCTGATTCGCAATCAAGGCGGCATCATTGATAAGTACATTGGCGACGCTGTCATGGCCCTGTTTCCACGCCAGGCTGACGACGCCGTCCACGCTGCCATCGCCATGGTTCGAGAAGTGCGCAGCTACAATGTGCAGCGCCAGCGGGCCGGCTACCAGCCGCTCAAGATTGGCGTCGGCATCCACACTGGAGCGCTGATGCTGGGCACCGTGGGCGAAGAGCAAAGAATGGATACGACCGTCATTTCCGACGCGGTCAATCTGGCTTCGCGTATGGAAGGCCTCACCAAGTACTACGGCGTCAATATTCTGGTCAGCGAAGAAACCATCGAAGCGCTACAAGTTCGAGGCGATTTCAGCTTCCGCTTTGTCGATCAGGTGCAGGTCAAAGGCAAACGCGACGACGTAAAGATCTATGAAATACTGGACGCCGAACCGGATTCAGCTGTTGCACGACGACGGGCATTGATGCCAGACTACCTGGAAGCGGTAAAGCTCTACCGACGCGGTCAATTCAAAGAGGCCGCCGAGCGATTTGAAGCGATCATTGCCCGCGATTTTGATCCAGTGTCGGAGATCTATCTGCGTCGGGCGCTGCAATGGCGCGAAGTCCCGCCGCCGCAGGACTGGCGCCCCATCGAGTTGCTCGATCACAAATAGACTGCAGCGCCTGGCTGCGAGCCGTCCAGATCCAATTAGCGCTTGGAGAATTGCGTTCCGCGCCGCGCTTTATGCAGGCCGTATTTTTTGCGCTCCACCATCCGCGAGTCGCGCATCAGCATACCGGCTTTTTTCAGGGGGGCGCGCAGCGATTGATCGTGCAGCTGCAGCGCTCGAGCGATTCCCATGCGGACCGCGCCGGCCTGGCCGCTGATGCCGCCGCCTTGAACATAGACATGCAGATCATACTTTTCGCCGCTGCCAGTCAGACGCAGACCCTCAGTAGCCTGACTCAGCATACGGCCAACGCGGAAGTACTCCTCTGGCTTGCGGCCGTTGATCAGTAGTTCGCCCTTGCCTGGCGACAGTTTGACCCGCGCAATGGCGTTTTTCCGACGACCTACAGTGAAGATATCTTTTGCCATGGTATTAACTTCTCAATCCGCTCTGCTTTAAATTGCTCTTACTTGAATACAGGCTTCCAGCGCTCCGCCTGCTGCGCCTTGTGCGGGTGCTCGGCATCAGCAAATATGCGAATGTTTCGCATCAGCTTACGGCCCAGCGGTCCCTTTGGCAGCATGCGCTTTACGGCGGTCTCCAGTACAAAGACCGGATTCTCATTCATCCGCGCCCGCAGATTAGCCGTTTTCAGTCCGCCCGGATAGAGCGAGTGCTTGTAGTAGACCTTCTGCTCCATCTTCTTGCCGGTGGTCTTCATCCGTCCGGCATTGACTACGATGATCTGATCGCCAATATCCTGATGAGGCGCGTAGTCGGCGCGATGCTTGCCGCGCAGGCGGTGGGCAAGGCGACCGGCCAGGCGGCCAAGGGTTTCGCCCTCAGCATCAATCATAATCCATTGCTTTTTTACGTCTTCGTTTCGAGTGAAACGAGTTCTCTGCGAAGCCAGATAGGTTGCCATAAGTTCTCTGTATGTTTGGCGGACGGATTCTTGGGCCGTCCGGATCGGTCAGGCCAGCAGGCCAGGGCCGCTGCTACCGGAATCGGCATGATTTCCAGGGGCAAGGGCATGGTCAACGGAAATCATTGACCACCCGTCCCCGACGACCGCCTGGCCTCGCGCCGCAGCCTTGTGGACCGCTGGCCGCAGTCCATACTCCCGGCCTCAGGCGCTCAGCGCGCCGCCACAACTGGAACCGCTGCCAGCGGTACAGGCAAAGCAATGGTTGTGCAGCACAATCGATCGGGCCTCCCAGTCAGCCTGGTTGAGATCGCCAATGTGCCCGATCGCCGCCGGCAACTCCAGCATCTGATTAAAATCGCAATCATAGAGCTGGCCATCATAGCCAACCGAAACCTGTCGGCGGCACATCAGCCCATCCAAGGTCGCCGGGTTAAAGGCCCCGGCCAGCATACTCATATATTCTTCCAGCTTGTTGGCGCGCAGCAGCGACTCCAGAAACCTGCTGATCGGCATATTGTTCATGCAATATAGATTGTGAAAACGGATGCCAAAGTCGGCGGCTAATCGCTCACGGAACTCGCGCTCCAGCTGCGCTTGCTGACCGGCCAGGAACAGGCCGCTGGGATTGTAGACCAGATTTAGCCTGAGCTGATCGCCGTATCCAAGTTCGTTGAGTTTGCGCAAAGCGGCTATGGAACGCTCAAATACGCCGCGGCCACGCTGCTGATCCGTGCGCGCTGCGGCAAAGTGCGGCAGCGAAGCCACAATCTCGGCTTGCTGCGAAGCCAGAAACTCGGCCAGATCTTCCTGGCCAGGCTCTTGCAAGATCGTCAGGTTGCAACGATCAATGACAAGCTTCCCAAGGGCGCGCGACTCGCGCACCAGCATTCGGAAGTTTGGATTCAATTCCGGGGCCCCGCCGGTAATATCTACGGTATCAACGCCGGGCAATCGGGCAAGGGCCTGCAAGCAAAGCTGCGCAACTTCGGCATTCATGCTCTCGCTGCGCATCGGAGAGGCGTCCACATGACAATGCCGACAGGCCTGGTTGCAAACCTTGCCAACATTGATTTGCAAAGTTTGTAGCTCGGCGGCGCCAAGCCGACGCTGACCTGAAATTTCCGCCAGGCGTGCTGTGAAGTCCGGCGCCGTATCGGACAGCGCCTTGAGCTGCATCCCAGAACTGATGCTGGAACGACTCATAGCGCAGTATTGTCGACGTGATTCATCATCTGCACGCTGTGCACCAGCGTAATGCCGGCGGCCATTGCCGCCGCGACGTGCACCGCCTCCATCATCTGTTCCTGGTCTGCGCCTTTTTCCAGACAGGTATGACTGTATGCGTCGATGCAATAGGGACACTTCAGCGCATGCGCTACAGCCAGAGCAATCAACGCCTTCTCACGCTCGCTGAGGGCGCCAGCGGCCATCGATTGGTTGTAATAGTCAAAATATGCCTTCCCCAGTTGCGGCTGGAAGCGGCCAATATCGCCAAACTTTTTCAAGTCCTGGGAATCGTAGTAGTGGGGACGATCGGGCATCTGCAAACTCCTTGAATCGATAGAATCGCGCTGCAAGTTTCGGTCACAAAAATTGACTTAACAACATGCAATCGCCTGTAAATTGCAAAAAATATGATTGAACGCACGGCGATTTCTACATTTCTCGTTTTTATGGCCATCGACTTCAAAAAGACGCAGCTTGGAATCCAGCCGCAGGTTCTCACCGGCCTGGTCAGCCTGGATAGCAACTCCAATGTGAATTTCAGCGAACTGGATCGTCTGGTCAGCGCAGACCAGAACATTTCTGCTCTGGTGATGAAGGCGGCCAACTCTTCCTTTTACTCGCGTGGTATTCCCATCGCACGTCTGCAGCAGGCTATCGGCCGCCTTGGCTTCAACGTTGTTCGCTCCATGGCGATTGTCGCTTCTTCACAGCAAATGTTTGAGCAGGCTCGTTACGCCCGCTTTCGCCGTTACGTAAGCGAGCACTGCATGGTTACGGCGCTGATTGCCCGGCAACTGGCGGTCAAACTGGGACGTAAGGACCTTGCCGAGGAGGCCTTCGTTGCCGGACTGCTGCACGACATTGCCAAGGTTGTGATGAATGCTCACGATCGCCAGAAGTTCATCGCCACCCTTGATATCATTGAAAAGGAACAGGCCAGCGGCGTTGAGGCGGAGCGTCAGATTTTTGGCTTCGACCACCACCAGGTCGGCGCAATGATCGTGGACGAGTGGAAGCTGCCGCATCTTTTTAAGGCGGCCCTTTCCGAACACGAGGGACAGCCGCAGTTGCATCGGCCGGATCGCGAAGAACGAGAGCTGGCAATCCTTTCGCTGGTTGGCTACGCCAATGCCATCGCCCACAAGATTGGCTACGGCGGCGGCGAGAATGAACCAGACGCGGATCTGCAACTGTTTAGCGCAGAACTCAAGGCGCCGGCGGAGCTGCAGGCCTACTACCTTTCCGATGCAGTTCGCAGCGACCTGCAAAACGACGATCAATTCAAATTCTACATGTCGCTGGTCTAGATCGCAGGGAGCGGGCGAAGCGCCAGGCAATGAACCATAATGAAGCCAGCGCAACCGTAGCGGATGGTTCAGACGAACTGACCTTTCGCATCTTGCTGTACGAACCGGCGGATTACCAGGATGCGCTGCCGGCGCGGCTGGAAGGCGTTGCCGAGGCTCTCGGTCAACCGGACCTCAAAGGTCCTTTCTTTGCACTCGTCCAGGAACTTGCCGCCAATGCTTTGAAGGCGCTCTACAAGCGAATCTACGAAGACTACATGATTGCCGAGCTTGGACTCCAGGATGTCGAGTACGAGCAATGGCTTCAGATTTTTCGCAGCGAGATTGAAACCAACAGCGCCGCAAACTTTGCGGAAATTGCCCGCGAGAAGAATCTCTACGCCCAGGTAACTGGACGTCTTCTGCCAGATTGCTATCGCTTCGAAGTTAGCAATCCCGGCGAGCCAAGCGAAATCGAGAATGAGCGCCTGCAGGCGGCGCTGAAGCGGGCCCGGGAAACGAACGGCCTTGGCTTTATTTTTTCGGACAGCGAGGGCGCCGACAGTCAGCAGGAAGGCGGAGGCCTGGGAATTCCGCTGCTGGTCACCACGTTGCGCAGCCTGGGCGCCGGCAACGATGCGCTGAGCATTGGCGGCGAGAACGGCGCTACCGTAGCGCGGATCAATTTCCCGCTGTCCATCTTCCAGCACAAACAAACCGAGGTCGTGCGGCGCATTTCGCGCAACAAGCGACTGCTTGCCGCAGTCTGGAATTTGAACCGCGAACTGGGTCATGGCTTTGTGCGCTTCACTCCGGATGGCGCTTTGCTGGAAGTGAATGATTCGCTACTGCAACAACTGCAGATCGAGACCGATCGGCCGCAGGAAATGCAAAATCTTCTGCCAGCGCGCTTCTTTGGCGATATCTTTCGCGGGGCGCGCAACATTCGCGATACGCGCCGCTTTGAGAATTATCGTCTGTGGCTGCGCGCCATGGATGGCACCGAAGCTCTCTATAATATCAGCGGCTATTTGACCCCCTCCGGCATGGTTGATACGGTCTGGCAGCGCGTGGTCGTTGAGAATGCCGGCGGCCGCTTGCGCGAAGGCTCTGTGATGGAGAGCCTTGAGATCCAGAAGATCATAACGCCCTACATTCCGCCGCAAATTATGACCAAGGCCCGCGAGGTGGTGCGCCAGGGGAAAAAGAAACTGCCCGATGAAGTGCGCGATATCACCATCATGTTTCTGGATATGGTGGGATTCACGCAGAAGTCAGAGCGCATGCAGCCGCAAAAGATTGTCGATTTTCTGAACCTGGCGCTTGGCGCCGCCGTACGCTCCATCGAGCGTCATGATGGCGCCGTGGACAAGTTTATGGGCGACGCCATTATGGCGCTGTTCCGCAATCCTCATGCGGGGGTAGTTGCTGCCATGGAAATCCAGCGCAGCTTTTCGCAGATGAATGAGTTTCGCCGCCACACCGGGGAAGAGCCGGTGGAGTCGCGCATTGGCATTCATTCCGGAAAAGTCATCGTTGGCAATATCGGCTACGGCGGCCGCATGGATTGGACTGCCATCGGCGATACGGTCAATACTGCGGCGCGCATTGAGCAGAACAGCAAGCCAGGTCAGGTACTGATCAGCGAAGACACTTACGAAAGGATTCGCGACTATCTGACCGTCGGCGAGCGCTTCCAGATTCGAGTCAAGGGCAAGCGGCAGGAGATTGCCGTGTACTTTGTGGAAAACGTAGAATCGGAGGATGCGCAGATGACTGCCGCCGCCATACGCCGAACGCTCAATCAGGACGCCGCCGCCCAGAACTGAGCGACCGCCTGCCCGAGCTTGCCCTATTTTGAACTCAACTGATCGGCGCCATCCCAATCGGGCGGCCGACCCTGTAGACTGGCGTCGCGGGCCCGCTCCAGGAAAAGTCGCGCCGCCAGGTCCGCGGAGTCCTGGTCGGTTAGCGAACGGAAGAGCGACTCAGCGCGATCAAACTGCCGTTCCTCGTAAGCGCGCACCGCTTGCTCAAAGGGCTGCCGCAAACGAAGCCGGGTCTGTTCGGCGACCGTATCGCCGAACAGCAGTTCGTACAGCGCTACCGGCGCCGATTTTCCCTTTACTCGAACGCGGCCCAGGTAGCGCAGTTGCGCCAGTCCATGGGGAAGCGCCGCCGCTACGGCGTCGGTGATCAAAGCGGTAGCGCCGTAGTACTTGGTCGCACTTTCGACGCGCGAAGCCAGATTGACATCGTCGGATATCACTGTGCCTTCCATGCGTTCGTTCTCGCCAATGGTTCCCAGCATCAGACGACCGGAATGCACGCCAAATCCAACGCTGATGATCGGAAAATTGTGCCGCGCGCGGGCCTGATTCCACTCCTGCATTGCGGCGCGCATCTCCAGAACGGCTGCGACGGCATCGGCTGGCGACTGTGGAAAGAGCGCCATGATAGCATCGCCAATGTATTTGTCGATGAACCCGTTGTGCGCTCGAACAATCGGCCCCATGCGCCGCATATAGGAGTTGATGAAGTCGAAATTCTCCTTGGGCGTCATCGTCTCCGAGAGGTTGGTAAAGGAGCGAATGTCGGAAAACAGAATGGTCATTTCCTTCTGCACCTGGTCGCCGAGCGCCACCTCGCTCAGATTACTGCGCTGCAACAGATTGAGAAATTCAAATGGAACAAAGCGTCGCGAGGCCTGATTGAAGCGCGTTAAGTCAACGTTCAGGCGCTCCGTCTCATCATGCAGGCGCACAAAACGATTGGCCAGCACCAGCGACATAGCCAGGACAAAAATGGTGAAGGCATAGGTCAGCACAGTTGGGAGATTGATGACGCCCTTGCCGGCGAGCACATCGAGCAGAAAAGCCGCAGCCAGCACCAGCGAAGCGCTCAACATCAAAGCGGCATCCAGATCGCGTCGCCAGCTGGCGTGCCCGGCGATAAATAAAATCGCAATTGTGTACAGGAGCCAGCCGGGCTGAATAAAGGTAAAGAGTACGTACTGCCACATTGCATTGGAGGGATGCAGGGCAATCAAGATAACGGCTGCCGCATTCAAGATATGCAGCGTGCGCGCCGTGCGATCGCGCCAGAGGCCCAGAGCGAAAAGCCGCTCATCGTAGCGCCGGAAGAAGGCGCGAATAAACTCGTAGAACAAGGGCAGCGTTAGAACCACGCTGATCGTCTGGATGCGCTTGAGATCATGCAGCGAAAGCCCAAACTCGTACTTCCATTGCGTGCGCAGCAAACCGTAGATTGTAAAAGCCAGCAGGAAGAGAGAAAAATAAAGGTTTTCTCGCTCCTGCCGGCGTCGCAAATAGAAGAGCGCAAAATAGATGGCAAAGGTCAAATAAACCGCCAGCGATAGCGTCTGGCTGACATTTTCCAGATAGAAGTCCCGCAGCAGATCGCGCGTCGGCCTCAATTCGATGCGATCGCGGTAGATCCCAAGTTCGCCCGGAATGCAGCCGCGTACCTGAACCAACAGCGTATTGTGTCCGCGGCGCAGCAAGCCCGGAGGGATTTCATAGAGTCGCTGTCGATCATAGGCCTGACAGTTTGGCGATTCCCAATCCCCGGTTTGACCGATAGCCGCGCCATTCAGGTAAGTTCGATCGCGGTCGGCGATCTCTCCAAGACGCAGGGAAAAGGGGATGCCGTCGGACTCACCGCGCCACTCAAAGTCGCGCCGGTACCATACGCTTTCTTGATCGCGGAAAGGCGAACCTTCTTCGCCGAGATTGCCCGGCGTCTTCATTTCTACCCAGCCAGCGTCGCTGCGATCGCCTTCGGACTCGCGTGCGGGGTCGATTGGCGAGGACGTAACGAACCATTGTGCGCCGGCCTGGTCCAGGCGCAGATACGATGAATCGCTCTGGACTTGCTGTGCGGCAACCGGAGCGGACAGCAGCAGGGAGACCAGAACCAGAAAATATGTACTGCTTCGAAATTCAGCGGCTGGCGCTTTCGCGCAGAATAAAACTCGCCATGGCATCGCTGACTGGGTCGCCGGCGGACGAAATAGAGAGAACCATTTGCGAATGGCTGTATCCGGGAATTTCCATGAAGGCATTCAGCTTTCCCCTTGCCCGAAGAATTGCGGCAAACTGACGGCACTGGCTCACAATATAGGGTAAGTCCTGCTCGCCGGAAATCAGTAAGACCTCAGGCAGCCGGTCAACCGGCATTTGCTGCGGAGAAAAAGAAGCCCATTGGCTGGGATCCTCGCCAAAATGCGGTCGAGTTAGTTCACGATTGAACTCTTCCTCGCTGCCAGCAGCCATGCCGGCAATATCCAGCACCGGCGAAAGCGCCACGATCCCATGGATCCTGCTTCGGTCCGCGCCGGCCGATTCAAACAGCCCTGGCTTTTGGCTGCTCAACAGCGCGAGGTGTCCGCCGGCGCTATGACCGACTAGCGTCAAAGGCAGGGGCCCATACTTTTGGGCGATCTCCTTCTGGAACCAGGCTACGGCGGCAGCTACGTCGCGCAGTTGCTCTTCCGGACTTGCCTCGGGAAAGAGGCGATAACTGATAACTGCCGTGGCCACGCCGCGCGCCGCCAGCGATTCGCCAACATTGGAATAGAGACCGGTGAAGAGCCGAAAATAGCGGCGGTCCTGATTGCGCCAGAACCCGCCATGGATGAACAGTGCGGCGGCCTTTGGAGCGCCGGTCGGATAAAAGAGATCGGCCTGATGACGGTCATTGTTATCGCCCAGGTAAGCCTGGTCCGGCTGTCGCCTGAGGCCAGCGGCGCCGCAGGCAAGGTTTGCAACAATGCCGATGCCTGCCAGAAAGAGACGCGGCCATTTTTTCATTGGGCTTACTCCGCCGACGCAGGTTGCAAGCGAGCGCTGAGCTGCTCGCGTCGTTGGCGCATCTGCTGAAGCTCCCCAAGCATCGTCAATAGTTCTGCACGTACATCAGGCGCCGGAGCGCGACCTTCGGCAAGGGCCGTTTCCATTTGTGCCAGGCGACTGGCAATGGCCGATAGCAACCGTTCATTGCGCTGCTGGACCAGACGCAGCTTCTGGAGGTAACGGGCCTGGCGTTGGGCGGCGTCGCCGTAGCGCTCCAGGCGCAGACTCAAGCGTTGCAGGCGCAGGTTGGCGGCCGGGTCGCTGCCAGCTTTGCTTCTGGCCTGCTGCAGCTTCTTCTTCTGGGCAAGCTGGCGGGACAGGACCTTGTATTCCTTTTCCAGTTCGCCCAGGCGCGCCTTGAGTCGACCATGAGCAAGCTGCAATGCTCTGGAGGGATCAAGCGAGGGCTTGCTGGCCGTTGATTTACGTTGCACAGGTTCCGCCATTTTTTGCCCCATCGCTATTTTTTTTCGGCAGGAGTGGCGGAGCGGCCTACTGGAAAACCCCTGTCCGCAGTCCGTTGCGCCGAAAACGGCTGGCAGGCCGCCGACGGGCGCCGTCTAAGCTACAAGAAACCGGGATCAGCTCTCGGCTTTCAGCCAGCAAGAAACTGCCCCCTGGAGATTGAAATGAATCGGACCCGTCTTTTAGTTGCCGCACTTGTCCTGGCCCTGCTAACGCCCGGCCTGGCGGCGCAAGCGCCAACAGCCGCTGAAAGTCCGCGCATCAGCGGCTGGCGCATCGATACCAGCGCCAGTCAGATTTCCTTCTACGTGCGCGCCCGTCTGACCAATGTTCGCGGCGTCTTTCGCAGCTTTGGCCTGCGCGAGTTCAGCATGAGCGGCGACGATTTGAGCAGCATGCGCGGCAAGATTGCCATTCAAACGGCAACGGTCTTTTCTCGCGACAGCAAGCGTGATGAACACCTGCGGCAAGATGACTTCTTCTGGTCGGAGCGCTATCCGGACGCTCTGGTAACTGTAGACAGCATTGTCCTGCAGGAAGGCCGCTATATGGCGACCTTCACCTTGCAAATCCGCGATAAATCAAAGAGCTACACCATTCCGCTGGAGATCGTGCGCGAAGGCCAGAGTATTCGTGCTACCGGATCCTTGCAGGCCGACCGTCACCATTTTGACTTGAATGGAACCTTCGGCGCAAACCTGGTCATGGACGATCTGGTTGATCTGAACTTTCGCATTGTGCTGACGAAAGGCTGAACCCATGCGCCGCTGCGCCCCCTGTGGCGCAGCGGACGCCGGTCCGGCCGCCACTGCTGGCGATCGTTTTCTTCTTTGCCTGTGCGCTCAGGCGCCAGGCAGCAGCGCCGCGATTGGCTTCGCCGACCGCGGTACGAAGGGCAGAGGGCGTCCTGCCGAGTTTGTCAAATGGGCCTCGTGGTCAATTCCCGCAGCGCGATAGATCGTTGCCATCACATCGCGCCAGTGATAGCGTTCCGATCCCTGTCGCTCGCGGGTTCCTTTCTCGTTGGACTCGCCAACTACCACGCCGCCAGGAATAGCGCCGCCGCCGATCAACGTCGTCCAGCAAGATGGAAAATGATCGCGACCATCCCGTCCGCCCACCTCCGGCGTGCGGCCGAATTCTGTAGATAGGACAAGCAGCGTCTGTTTCAACAATCCGCTGCTGGCCAGTTCCGCAGTTAAGGTTGCGATAGCGCCATCCAGATCCCTGCAAATCGTCGCCACGCGATCGCGGTTGTTGTTGTGCGTATCCCAACCGCCCAGCGTCACCTGAATGAAGGGAATCTCCGCTTCCGCCAGCCGGCGCGCCATCAGCAGCGCTTTGCCCGCCCAGCTCTCGCCAAAACGAGCGCGCAACGCCGCCGGTTCGCGCGCAATATCGAAAACGGAAAGGCGATCGGTGTTCATGAAGTCCAGCGCCGCCTCGAAACTCTTGTCCCAGTAGCCTATCGCCGCCGCCGAGTTCTGCGCCTTGAAGGGGCCATTGACAATGTTCAGCAGTTGTTCGCGGCGGGCAAGACGCTCCGGCGTATAGCGGCCCCAGGCCGGGCGCAGGTGATTGACCGGTTGGTTGAGGTTGCCAATATGAAAGCCGGCGTAATGCACGCCGAGAAATCCGGGGCGGCCGATCAAGCCGCTGCGTTCTCCCAGCGTGATCTGCGAAGGGAAATAGGGTCCTGCCTCGGCGTTGCGTTTTTTTACGTAGGCAATCATCGATCCAAAGTTCGGCAGATCCGGAAAGCCGCGCCCCTCGCTCATGCGGTATCCGCTATTCAACAGGTACTGCCCGAAGCCGTGATCGCCCTCCTCGCTCCAGGTTGTTCGAATTACCGAAAGATGGTTCAGGACGCGCGCCGTTTTCTGAAAAGTTTCCGCCACGCGCAACGAGGGAATGGCGCTGTCTACGGCAGCGAAGTTTGTCAGCCCGGGTTTGGGGTCGAGCGTATCAATGTGGCTCATGCCGCCGGCCATATTCAAGAAAATGACGCTCTTGACCGGCGATGGCAAAGTCACGTCGTCGTAGATGTCTTCGGCGTGCAGCCTCCGGCCAAAGACCTGCGCCGCGGCCGCGCCGGCCAGCGCCGCACCGGCGCCCTTTAAGAATTCGCCGCGGCTCATGGATGCGCGCCGCAGTATCTGTATCATTCTATCAATTGACATGTTGAAACTCCATGCTGTTAAAGAGCGCCCAGAGTAGATCTTGTAGCGCTGCCTGATCATACTGGGGACGCGCCAGTCGTCCCTGGACCAGTCTCAAGACCGATTGCTTCTCTTCCGGAGTCCAGTTGCGGGACAGGGCGCTGCGAAAGGTCAGATTCATGGCGCCCTCCATGCCGCTGCGGTCAAACTCCGCTTTGAATAGAGTGTCGGCGCCGGCAAATTCCCAGGCCAGACGGCCGGTCAGTCGGCCGTTGATCAGCGTCAGAATCTGCTCGATGGTCAGGGTGCGATCATCATCGTCGATGTCGATGCGCGGACCGGCGCCAAATACGGCATGAAAGCTGGAGTAGTCCGCGGGTCGCGGGACCTGCGAGGCGACGACGAAGTCGCGGTTGTTCTGGATCGGCAGTCGCAGCGTTCCCACGCCGCTCAAGTCTGTATCTGATTGCGCTGCCGCGGCGGGCGGCAGCGACGCTCGCTCGCGCAGCTCGCTTACTTTCGCGGCCTGCGCTGCGCGTATCAGCGAGTTCATCAGCTGATCGGCATCCAGACGCTGCGGCTGAAAGTAAAGTTGCACGTCGCCAGAATCCGCAGCATTGGGCGGCGGCGCAGACCGGGCGTAGGCCTCGCTGCTGACAATGTAGAGGATGAGATCCTTGATGCGAAAGCCGCGCGCCAGAAACGCCTTTTCGAGGTGATCCAGCAACTCCGGCGACCGCATCTCCGTTTCTTGATTCCAGTCATCGAAAGGCTCAAAGAAGCTCCAGCCCATCAGGCGATGCCAGATGCGATTGATGATCACCTTGCGAAAGCGTACATTTTCCGGCGCTGTCAGCCAGGCGGCAAAGGCTGCGCGCCGGTCCTGGCCGGGTCGCAAAACGGCGCGCGTCCCATCTGGATAGCGCGCCTCAACCAGATCGCCGCCCGGTTCGAGGTCGCTTGTCGGGTAGCGCAAGCCAAGGCCGGGGTCATAGAAAATAGTTCGCAAGGGAAGCCGCGCCGCCTGACGACGATCGCGCTTTTGCTGGTCGCTGAGGCGCGCCAGCACCTCGCGATTGAATTCTCGCTCCTTCTCCTGCCAGAGCTTGCGATCCTCCTCGCTCAAGTCGTTGCGACGATCGCCTGGCAGCCAGGGCCGGCCGGCAAATTGTTCCCAGTCGCGATAGTACTCGTTGGAGGCGTAGGTCTGGCTGAAAAATGCGGCCAGACCATAGTAGTCGCGACGCTTGAAGTCAGGTTGATAGGGATGATCGTGGCAGCGAGCGCACTGCACCTTACGACCGTAGAACAGTCGGCCCGCATACTCAGCAATCTGCAGCGGATCAGCGTCATCGCGCAGGTAGAAGCCCGCGGCCGGATTCTGCTCTGGCGACCCGCTTGCCGTAATCATCTCGACTGCCATTTGATTGTAAGGCTTGTTTTCATGGAGCGATTGCGACAGGTAGCGCTGAAAGCCCCCATAGACGCTGTTTTTCTCCTGCGTACGATCGCGAAAAAGAGACGCAAGATAGGATCCCCAGTATTCGGCGAATTCAGGGTCGCGTAAGAAAGCGATTGCATAGCGACGTTGCGCGTCATCCGGCTGGCCTTCGAAATCCTGTAGCTCGGCCAGTCGCGGTATCGAGCCTCGCAATTGAAGCGACATCCGGCGCAAGATAGCGGCCGGCGCCGCAGTTTGCGGATGTTTGCCGGTCGCCTGCTGGTAAACTGCATCCAGCGGATGCTGATCATTGGCCTGCAGCGAGGCGGCGACGACAAAGGCCAGAGTCAGAGCGCCGGCCAGGACAGATGCAATTGTTATTGTACGCATAGTTTCATTGCCTGAGCTAAAGATCTTCTAACGCCTTGCGATGACTGCACAACGACGTCGGCGCGCGTCATCGCCTGGTCCGCCTATTGGACGAGCTTCATCAACCGCAGTCTGCCAGAATTTGTCTGGAAGCGTCCGCCGTTTTTCTAGTTCCCGCGAACCTCAGCCGCCGAGATAGCGTCGCTTGGCTTCAAGGTGTTCGCTGTAGGTTGCGCTAAAATGATGGGAGCCGTCCGGTTTCAGGACAAAATACAGGAACTCGGATTGCGCCGGAGCAAAAGCCGCCTCAATGGCCGCCCGCCCTGGATTGGAAATGGGCCCTGGCGGCAGGCCCGCATTTCGATAGGTATTGTAAGGCGATACAATCTGAAGATCTTTGTCGTACAGCTTTGCGCGCGGCCGATCCAGCAAGTATTGAATGGTAGCGCAGGACTCCAGACGCATACGCTTGTGCAGACGGTTCAGAAACACCTGCGACATCATGGGCCGCTCTTCCGGTCGCACCGCCTCGCGTTCCACGATGCTTGCCAGGATCACCCGTTCGCGGAGCTCAACCGGCGAGTACTGACGATCGCCGACAACTTCCTTGAGAACCTGCTGGTAGCGCTTGAGCATCAGTTCCTGAAGCTTCGCCGCCGGATAGCCAGGCGGGGCCATGTAGGTTTCCGGGAACAGATAGCCCTCGGTACTGGCGTCGGAAATTCCGTAGCGCCGCAACGTGTCTGGATCGCTGGCTATTCTCAGAAACTCGGCGCGGTCGCGCACAAATCCCTTCTCCGCCAGGTAGTCGCCGATTTGGCGATTGTTCCAGCCCTCCGGAATGGTTAAGGCAATCAAACGAACGCGACCCTCGCTCAGTATCGCGGCTATTTGGCCGACGCTCATTCCGTCGTTCAATTCATAGACGCCAGTTTTCAGTTTTCCGGAGAGTCCCCGCAAACGCAGGTAGGTGCGAAACCAGTCGGCATCGCGCACCAATCCTTGATCTTTCAGGGCGCGCGAAACGCTCAGGGCGCCAGCCCCCGCGGCCACTTCAAATTCAACGCGATGCGTACCGTCGCCGGCCGCGGCGCCCCGCCACTGCACCAGGGCAAAGCCGCCCAGCAGCAATGCTCCGCCGACGGCCAGCGCCAGAATCAGCATTTTCTTCATGCGAGCAGATCCCATTACACTTTATCCTGCGCGGACGCTGCGGACAGCGGACGCCTGCAGTTGGAGCCGGTCCTAAGACCGGCTCCAAGCGACAGGAGGTCGCGCCATTCGCAAACCGAATGTGAGGAACGGTTGAAAAATTCATGCGAATTCTCCATGGAATTCGCCATTGCCGAAGGCAATGCCGTGAATTTTGAAAACCGTTCCGTTTGTCCCAAGACTCCACGGATGGAGTTTTGGGACGCACTCCAAATAGATGCCGCCGGCCCTGGGCCGGCAAGCAGGGAATTGCGGCGACCGGACTCCGTCGCGCCTGGATCAGACGCCGCGAAAGCGTGGACTGCGCTTCTCGCCAATGGAACGCAGCGCCTCCCGGAAATCCTCGCTCTGGTAGTTTTCGGCCTGCGCCGCCGCCTCGTAGTCCAACGCTTCTTCAAGACTGTGGTTCAGGTACAGACCCTTTTTCAACAGACGCACGGCCTGGGGCGCGGCAGCGGCAATTTCGCGGGCCGTCTCCAGCGCCCGCTCCATCACTTGCGCTGCCGGAAATACATCATGGCACAAACCGCGACGTAAGGCCTCCTCCCCGGAGAAGTAGCGCCCGCTGAGCAGCAGCTCCTGCGCTTGATGTAGACCGGCGACCTCCTTGACCAGGAAGCTGGAACCCATGCCGGGATGGATGCCAATGCGCACAAAATTAAAGGCATACTTTGCGTCTGGAACAAAATAGCGAATATCGCAGGCCAGCGCGAGGGCCAGCGAAGCGCCGACGGCGTGTCCGTTGACAGCAGCAATGACGGGAAAAGGAGCGCTGCGAACGCTCAAGAAGAGTCGGTAAAAGGAGCCCATGAAGCTGCGATTCTCATCGGGATCTCGTTCGGCAAAGCTGGCCAGCAAACCAAAGTCGCCGCCGCTGGAAAACACGCCGTTGCGTCCGCTGATTACAAGCGCCCGGATCTCGGACTCATCTGTGGAAAGCCGCGTGATCTCGTGGTGGAACTGCAGCCCCAGTTCGAGGGTTAGCGAATTACGAGTTTCCGCGTTGTCCAGATAGAGCACGGCAATGTTGCCGCCCTCCTCCTGCTTGAGGATTTCTACGTCGATCGTTTTCATCAATAGTCCCCTGGCAATCGCGTCAGCGATCAATCGCGCGAGAGATCAGGCGGTTCATCGCGCGTGGAATGCAGCGGATGCCGGTCCATGTCTTTACGCCTCAAGGTGAGCGCCATCGACCAGACAAAGAGCGCTGTGACAAAACCCACCGATGTCAGCATGATCAGCCATCCGCCAGCATTCATTGACCGGCCTCCAGAGCGCGCCAGCGACGAACGGCCGCCGCAACCAGCGTGGCGAAAAAGCCGCCCAGAAAAAGCACAAAAAAGACGGTGTAGCGCGCGACCTCATCCTCGCGCAGCTTTTCCCATTGCGCCGGTCCATCGTAATACAGCCATGCGCCAAAGAGCACAATCAGGTAAAGCGGCGAAACATACTTCAATATGAAACGGAAGACCCGCGGGATGTGAATCAATCCGCCGCGCTCGGCTTCGTCCATGCCCGCATCGACGCCTATGACGCGGGCAAAAAAGATCACGAGAATCGTGGCCAGGACGTAGATCAACAAGGTGCCCACCCAGAAATTCAAGTAATCGAGAGCCCGCAGGTCCTCCGAAAACTGAACCACAAAGCCACAGCCAACCGCGGTGATGAAGGCCAGCAGGGCAACCGACACGCGGCGACCGATGCCCAGTCCTTCTTCCAGAAAGGCGATGGCCGGCTGCAGCATAGAGATCGAACTGGTTATGGCGGCAACAAACAACAGAAAAAACCAGAAGAAGCCGACGGCCGAACCAAGCGGCATATTGGCGAATATGTTGGGCATGGCCATGAAACCCAGCGTGAGCGATCCCTTGCTGGCGACGCGCTCGGCTTGCTGTCCAAGAAAAATGAAGGCGGTCGGAATGGTAATCAGGCCGCCCAGGGCCACCTCGGCAAACATGTTGCCAGAGGCCGAAGTCAGGCTGGAAAGCGCCACATCGTCCCCCGCGCGCACATAGCTGGCATAGGTAATGATGATGCCAAAGCCCACGGACAACGAGAAGAAGACCTGTCCGGCCGCATCGATCCACATTCTGGGCTGACTGAGATTTTGCAGCAGCGAGATGCCATTGCGATCCGGATTCCACATGAATCCCAGTCCTTCCAGGACATTCTGATCGGGCAGCGCCGGATCAGGCGCGCCCAGCGTCAGCACCCGCACCAGTACAATTCCAGCGCACAAGAAAAGCAGCGGTATGGCAATGCGCGAGACCCACTCAATGCCACGGATCAATCCGCGATATACAATGAGAAAGTTAAGGGCAAAGCAAAGCATCAACATCCAGACGCTGGTTGCCAGGCCGTTGTGAAACAGCGATCCATCGGCGTTCTGTCCGGTGTATTTGGAAAAAAAGTCCACATAGCTTTTCGGATCCTGACCAAGATCAAGTCCGCCTTGAAGGTATTGCAGCGCATAGTAGAGACACCATGATTCTATATATACATAGAACATATAAATCCCAACAGGAACCAGCAGGCCCAGCACGCCCACGTAGGCTGCGCCGCGCGTCTTCCAGAGCGTATAGAAAATGCCTGGACTGGAGTTGAATCCGCGCCGGCCGCCCATTCGACCCATGGACCATTCCGCCCAGGCGATCGGCAGACCAAGCAGCAGGAAGGCCAGAAAGTAAGGAATCATGAAGTGGCCGCCGCCGTATTGCGCCGCCAGTCCGGGGAATCGCAGAAAATTACCCAGGCCAATGGCGCTGCCCATTACCGCGAAGATCACGCCCAGCCGCGAGGACCAGTTTTCCTTGCCGTTCTTGTTCACAGTGCTCTGCCCTTGAAAAACCCTGCCGTCATCGCAGCCCGGCGGCGCAGAGCGGGTCAACCAAAAGCCCCGCCCAGGCCAGGCCGCTGCACCCGCGGATGATCATTCAGTCTGTCCACAGTCGAAATCCGGCAAGACGCTTGTAGACTTCGCCGCGGTCGCCGCCGTCTGCGACGCCAGCGCTGGAGTTTGCTGGCAAGCGACTGAGATTGTGGTAGGCTACAAGCGCCGCGGCCTCCAGCGCGGTCTGCGCAGCCTGACCTTCCCACGGCGCCGGCTGCCAGTTTGCAAGTTGCTCGGACAGCAATGCAGTAGTATAGCGACCCTCGCGAAAGCGAGTTTCACTCAGGATGGCGCGCAAGTATTCGAGATTGGAAGCCGGCCCAAAAAATACGGTCTCAGCCAGCGCTCGATCGAGCAGATCAATGGCCGCTTCGCGAACCGCGCCCCAGGCAATCAGTTTTGCCGCCATGGCATCGTAGTAGATAGAGATCTCACTGCCGCTTTCCACCCCGGCGTCGACGCGCAATCCCTCAAGGTCGGGAGTCTCAAAGCGAACGATCCGACCGGCAGAGGGAGCAAAGTCGCGCGCCGGGTCCTCGGCGTAGATGCGCGCTTCGATGGCATGTCCGTGCTGCTGCAGATCGCCTTGAGCGAAGGAAAGCGGTTCGCCCATGGCGACGCGGATTTGTTCGACTGCCAGATCTACGCCCAGCGTCATCTCTGTAACTGGATGCTCCACCTGCAGCCGCGTGTTCATTTCCAGAAAATAGAAATCGCCGTCGGCGTCGGAGTAGACAAATTCCACGGTGCCCGCGCCCTCATAGCCGACCGCTCGCGCTGCCTCAATCGCTGCGTTGGCCATAGCATCGCGCGTCCTGGTCGGCAAGTTGGGGGCCGGCGCCTCCTCGATCACTTTCTGGCGTCTGCGCTGTACGGAACATTCGCGCTCGAAAAGATGCACTACGTTGCCATGGCCATCGGCGAAGATCTGAATCTCAATGTGCCGCGGCGCCTGGATGAAGCGCTCCAGAAACACCGTGTCATTGCCAAAGGCGTTTGAGGCTTCGCGCCGCGCCGAAGCAAGCGCCGCCTCAAATTCTGCGACGTCCTCCACCAGGCGAATGCCTCTTCCGCCGCCGCCAGCGCTGGCTTTGATCAATAGCGGAAATCCGACGCGCCGGGATTCCTCGACCAGGCGCTGCGCACTCTGATCTTCTCCATGGTAGCCAGGCGCCACAGGGACGCCGCGCGCTTCCATCAAGCGGCGGGCCTGGATCTTGTCGCCCATGGCGCGCATTGCCGGCGGCGGCGGACCAATGAATATCAATCCGGCGGCCGCAACCGCTTCGGCAAATTCGGCGTTCTCGCTTAAGAAGCCGTAGCCTGGATGTACTGCATCGGCCCCGCAGCGCGCACAGGCCTCCAACAGATGGGCAATGTTCAGATAGGAATCACGCGCATCTGATTCGCCAAGAAAATAGCTCTGATCAGCCTCGGCGACATAGGGCATCAGGCGATCGGCGCGCGAGTAGACCGCAATGCTCTGGATGCCCAGTTGTCGGCAGGCGCGCTGCACTCGCCTGGCGATCTCGCCTCGATTGGCGATGAGCACGCGTTCAATTCTGCGCTGCATCCATGCATTGTTGGCCACGCGCTGCGCCAGGGCCAGCCGCTTTTCGGCGGTGGCCGTGGCTACAGCGCTTTTGCTTGACCGGTTTTCGAAGCGAAGTCCTGCTCGGGTTGCGCCAGAGGGGCGTCTTTTGCCAGCGGAGCGATCAAGCCGCCCCTTTCTGCAGCCGATTCTCCTTATTATAGAGGCTGATATGAATGCGCGGATCGTCAGTCTTCACTGTGCCCTGGCAGCCTTCGCGCTGGCTTTGCTGCAATGTCAATCACCGCCTGCCGAAAGCCAGCCAGTCGCTCTATCTGCTGAACAGACGGGGCCGGCTTACCTTGGCATCATCTATGTGAGCAATCGTGGAACGGCAGGCGTCCGCGTTGTCGATGTACTGCCGGCAAGTCCCGCGGAGCGCGCCGGCATCTTGAAAGGCGATACAATCGTCTACGCCAACGGCCAGTTCATTGGCGGCGGCTATCTGCTGCGGGCCATCATCGACGCATTGCGACCCGGACAGACCATTGACCTGGCCTTACGCCGACTCAACGGCCATGAGACGCGCGTCACGGCAGAGCTGGATCCTATTCCGCCTGGCGATCCCTGGATGCGCCAGCGCCCGCAATAAGAGCCGGCGCCAAAACGGGGAGTGCTGCGCTCAGGCCTCCTGCAATGCCAGCGCGGGCTGCGCAAGCGACCCAATGGGACAGCGTTGCAGATATTCGTCGCTGAACAGACCGCCGAGATAAGCGGCAAAGCCCTTCTCCAGATTCTCCAGCAACGAAGGCGGGCGGACTACATTGACCTCCAGCAAACCGCGCAGGAAGAGCATCACCGTGACGGCGCTGGCTGCAGAGTCCACGCCGCTTTTCAGCAGGCCCGATTCTTCATCGGCCTGGATCGCGGCATGGTACTCGCCCTGAACCTGTGCGCAGTAGTCTATCAGAATGGTCTGCAATTCGTCGTTGTTCAGATCCTTTTCATTGAGCAACGACAGTGGAAGCAAGGGATAACGCATCTGGCGCTCGCGAACGTAGTAGAGAATCCCGCGCACTTTGCGCACCAGCGCCGATTCGTCGCTCAACGAATTCTGGTAGCGCATCAGCTCTTTGTCATCGGCCACAATCTCGCGAATGACCAGCAGCAAGTCGGAAATGCAGTGATCCAGGGAAACCCAGTAGTTGTAAAAGGCGCCGCGAGTCAGTTGCGCCCGTCGAACAATCTCGCAGACGCTGGTATGATGGTAGCCGCGGTTGATGATCTCATCAAGGCAAGCATCGCGAATCTTTTCCAGAGTTGCCTCGCCCTTGGTATACTTGGCGCGGACAAGTTTGCGACCGTTTTCTTTTTGCATCCCAGGCTCCCCGGCGGCCCCCTGCTCTGACTGCAGGGCAAGGGCCAGCGATGGAAATTGGCGTATTCCACTAGGATGAATTCAAGAAAAAAACCAGGGAGCCTGGAGGAATCATGAACGCAGCTTCGCACTACACCCGTCCGGTGGACCGGCTTGAGGCCGCGGAACTTGAGACGCTGGTCGATCTGGCCCTCGCCGAGGATGCGCCGGCCGGAGATGCGACCAGCGATGCGATCTTTGCCGCCGACCATCAAAGCCGCGCCCGGATTGTAGCGCGCGAATCGGGCATCGTCTGCGGCCTGCCGGCGCTGCAAGCGGTCTGTAAACGCGACCGACTGCGCCATCCGCCGGGGCTGGAGCTGGTCGGTCAGCTGGACGATGGCCAGGCCTTTGCCGCCGGACAGAGCCTGATGGAATTTCGCGGGCCAACGCGGACCTTGCTACGCCTGGAGCGTGTGCTGCTGAACTTCCTGCAGTATCTCTGCGGCATTGCCACGGCGACAGCCGCCGCAGTGGCCCAGGCGCCTGCCGGGCTTGCCGTGCTTGATACGCGCAAGACCCTGCCGGGCTATCGTCGACTTGCCAAATACGCCGTCTATTGCGGCGGCGGTTCCAACCATCGCCTGCACCTCAGCGAAATGGCCATGATCAAGGACAACCATATCGCTGCCGCCGGATCGCTGAGCGAAGCCCTGCGGCTGGTGCGGAAAGCTAGGCCAGGCATTGCCGTTGAAGTAGAAGTCGATACCATGCTACAGCTTGCGGAACTGCTGCCCCTGGCCCCGGACTTTGTGCTGCTTGACAACATGGACGACGCCACGCTGGCCCAGGCCGTGGAAATGACTCGCCGGCTGGCGCCAGGGACGCGCATCGAGGTCTCCGGCGGCTGGCGCCCGGAACAGCTCAAACGGCTGCAAGCGCTCTGCCCATTGGGCGTCAGCATGGGCTTTCTTACCCATACCACGCGATTCCTGGATTTGAGCATGGAATTTTTGACAGAGCCTGTAGACCAGGGCTGAAAGCGCTGGAAAACTGCTGACGCCGCGCTGGCCGCCTCCGATACTTTAGCCAGCGCCTTGCTGGCGCAGTTCAGATTTGAGATGCTATGGCTGTAGACCCCAGACAACTTTTTAACGCGGCGCTTCACGCCGAGCGCAGCGGCAAACTGTCCGAGGCTGTTCGGCTCTACAAGGCAGCGGCGCGCGCCGATCACACGCTGCGGCCGGCCTTTCTCAATCTGGGCGCGCTCTACAGTCGGCACGGTCGCGCCGATCTGGCCATGGGCTTCTATCAGCGCGCCCTGGAATTGGGGCAGGACGAAACCATCTACTACAACCTGGGCGCCGAGTGTTACCGCCTGGAGCGCTTTGATGAAAGCGCGCAATACCTGAAGCGCGCGCTCAAGTTGAACACGCGCATGCTTAAGGGTCACATACTGCTGGCTTATGTTTACGATCGACTGCAGGCGCCCGAGCGCGCCGCGATCTACTTCCAGAATGCCTTGAAGCTGGAACCCGGCAACCGGATGGCTTCGCTGGGCTATGCGGTACTGCTATCGCAGCTGGAACGCTTTGAGGAAGCGCTGAGCGTACTGGAGCTCTGCCGGCAACGATTGCCGGCGGATAACAGCGTCAACAATCTGCGCGCCGCGCTGTTGCTGAAGCTCAATCGTCACGATGAATCGCTGGCCGAGTACCAGCGTCTGGCCCGCGAGTCGAGCGGCTACTCCAGCTTTACAGACTATCTTCAGCAGGCGCGCAAAGACAACGCTGCCGACTACGAACAGGCGCTTGCCGGCATCGATGATCGCATTCGCGACCGCGCCCAACGCTTGCGGGGGCGCATCGAAGCGCGTAAGCGGCGGCTGGGCGCCCTGGATCCGGCGGCGCGTGCGCCGCAACGTCTGGGACTGGAAGGTTCGCAGGATGTCCAGGAAGAGATGAAGCAAGAGCTGCGCGACTTTGTGGACCTCAGCTTTTTGCACCTCTTCAAGGGCGATACCGACCGCGCATTGCAATACCTGTTACACGCCCGCAAGCTGAAGCAATCGCGCGAGCAAGCGGGTTAAGAGCCGGTCTCAAAACGGCAGGAAGGTCGTTTGGAGACCGGCTCTAAGACCACACGAAGAAGGGATCGCCGGTCGCGGCATAGACTGCCAGAAAGACCAGCAGGATTCGGCCGGCGGACTCAATGCCCAGCAGCAAGGCAAAGAAGGCCGCCGTCTGCCCGGCATGATGACTTACAGCGGAGCGAACCACGGAGTCTGTCGCTGCTGTAAGCAGCGAAAGGCCGAGGCTTGCCGCCTGACCGGCCACGGTCGCTTCCATCCATTCGCTGCGCTGTAGTTTTTCCACGCCGTCTTTGTAGTGGTGATAGAGTCGAAAGGTTTTCAACTGATCACAGATGCGGATTGTATCGCGTATCTGATCCCAGCTGCGATAGACGGCGTAGGCCGCAAGTCCAAGCAACCCGGCGCCTACAATCAGCAAGGCCGATGGGCGCAGCGCGAAGGCCTCCGCCAGCGATAGGTCGGTTGTGCGAGCGGAAAGCCAGTAAATAAAGAAGTAGCCAATCCACGAACTGATGCTGAGCGACAGCCCCAGCCAGCTGCGCGAAAGCGCCCGCCATTGCAGAAAATCATCAGCAAATCGCCGAATTTCAGGCAGCATCTTGCGCTGCAGAATGATCAGCAGTCTGGCCAGGGTGACGCCGACACGCAGCAGCACAATGGCCAGGAATACAACGCGCACTGTTTGCAGCGCGCCGGGATTCAGCAGAGTTTCCATCTTCCATTGATCCACGATGCGTCTGAGTCTTGCTCAATGCGCCGCAGGGCCGCCTTCGCCCAGGATGCTCACATGATAACAGCGCTGGCGCTTTTCCAGTATGGCATAGATGCCGCCCTCGGCCTGCAGTTCCAGCAGGGTCTGCATCAACGCCGCATGGAACTGGCGGCGCAGTGAAGCGCCAATCAGGTAGCCCAATCGCTGTCGCAAGGACTCCCTGGCCTCGCGATTCCAGGGACGAAGGGGAGGCGGCGGCAACGAAACGTAGAATTCGTCATAGAACAGATCAAAGCTGATGCCCGAGCTGTGCGTGGATACGATCGATGCATTGGCATTTCGATTGCGCAGCCGCTCTTGATAGGCGGCCGGTCGCAAAGCGGAGCTGATGGCAAATTTTACCGGCGGTCGCGGACCTTTGCGCTGCAGGATTTCCTGAAAACGAGCGGCGATGCGCTCCAGCCCCCGCTTGGCGGCTGGCGTAAGGTAGCGGTAGCGACGCGGGACGTTATAATAGTAGTACAGGGTATCCGGGGTGTTGGGAACTTCGGCCAGCTTGCCGGCGGCGACCAGCTGCTCCAGCTGTGCATCGCTCTCCACCGGCGGAATGCCATACAGGGCGGCAACCTTGAGATGATCCGCCAGCAGATGGCTGCGCAATTCCGCCTCGCGCTGTGGCGTACTGAAGTCCTCGTAGATCGGCAGACTATCGATGAATTGACGCTCGATCGACTCCGCCTGTTTTACGTAGGCTCGGTTCTCCTCGGAATCGGCGCGAAGCGCAAAGGCCAGCGCTGCGCAGACGCCCATGCTGAGCAGCAACAATGCCAACAGAATCGCTCGCAGGCGCATGGCCTGAAATTTGCCGCGCACGGCGCCGCGTCGACAGAAATTGAGCTGGTTCTGTTGAACCGCGCCGTTCTCTATGTCCGCCGATGCGCGACTTTCTCCTTTCCCTCTTCCTGCGACGCGAGGGCGAACGGTCGGAGTTGGACGGACTGCGCGCATGGGCCATCCTGCCGGTATTGCTCTATCATTTCTGGCTGGCGGCGCGATTTGCAGCGCCGCCATTGCCGGAATGGCTGGCGACCGGATTGTTACACAGCTACTCCGGAGTCAGTCTGTTCTTCACGCTCAGCGGCTACCTGATAACGTCCATTCTGCTGCGCGAAAATGGTCCACAGACCTGGGCTGGAATCGGAAGCTTCTGGGCGCAGCGCGCCTTGCGAATCTTACCGGCGCTGTATGCCTATCTGGCCATTACACTCTGGATAAGCTGGCAGCGTCTGGCGGCGCTGGAAGTCCATGGTCTGCAGGCGGCGCCGGAATATCTGGCGCTGTCGGCCAGCGTACAACGCTGGCCCCTTGATTTTCTGCTGGTTTCCAACTACCGCGAAACCTTTCAGCCACACGTCTGGTCGCTCTGCGTCGAACAGCACTTTTATCTGCTCTTTCCGGCGCTGCTCTGGATATTGCGCGGCCATCCAAAGCAAACGGCCCTTGCCGCTGGCGCGCTCTATCTGCTTCCCGGAATTTTGCGAATGGGACGCGCACTGGCCGGCGACGCAGTCGCTTTTCAGGAAGCCATCTACCACCAGACGCAGTTTCGATTCGATGACATCATGGTCGGGGTTTTGCTGGCGGCGGCGATGCGCGGCTTTCAGCTTTCGGCATGGCTGCATCGCTGGCGCGCAGAATGGAGCATGCCGGCGCTGGCGGCGGCGCTGCTGATCCCCGGACACGTGCTGGCCCTCGAAGAGAATCTCTACTTTCAAGCGCTGCGCTACAATCTAATCAATCTCGGCTATGGCGCGTTGTTGCTGGGCGCTCTGACCTTGCGCGGTCCGCTCTGCGCTTTGCTCTCCCTGCCTTTCTGGCGCCCGCTGGCGCGCCTCAGCTACAGCATGTATCTATGGCATTTCTTTGCCGGCGCCCGCGCCATGGGCGGACTTTCCGAGCGAATCCTGAGCGGCGAGTTTATTGCGCCGGCTGAACTGGCCCGCTCCTTTGCCTCCAGTGCAGGCTTGACCGGGCTCTATGCGCTTGCTTCCTACTATTTCATCGAGCAGCCCTTCTTGCTGCTGCGTCGACGCCTGACCAGGCGCGCTGCTCCCATCGCCTGATTGTCAAACTCCGGCAAACTGTACAGTCATACGAGCTCTCAACGTCGCAGCGTTGCACGTCGCGTCGCAGCTTTGCGCCTGGTTGCCGATCCGCCGTTGTTGCTCTGGCCGGCAATTCGCGGCGGCGCCTTTTGTGCAGAGGCGGAAAGCATGTGCTGCCGGGTCATCGGCGCTTCGTCATCATAGCCGTTCGACAACAGCATCTGAAATAACAGAATGCCGCCAAAGCGGAAGCCGGCGGCCGACGCGCGGAGGTACATTCGAAACATGCGCAGGAAGGCCTCGCCGTACTGGGCGCGGATCGCATCAGCATGCTCTTCCAGCCGACTGGACCAGTGATCCAGAGTCAGGGCGTAGTGGTAGCGCAGATTCTCAACATCAACGACATGCAGCGGACGATTCTTCTTTTCCGCGGGCGCGACCATTTCTGCAAGCGAAGGGATATAGGCGCCGGGGAAAATGTACTTTTCTAACCAGGCATCCAGCGGCGCGGGCGAGATCCGACCGATGGTGTGCACCATGGCCAATCCGCGCGGTTTGACGGCGTGGGCGATTATATCGTAGAGTCCGCTATAGTTCTCTTTGCCGACGTGCTCAAACATCCCGATCGATGCAAACTTGTCATATTGTCGCCTTTCGCGCCCAATCACGCGATAGTCGTCGTGCACGTACTCCAGCCGGTCCTGAGCAATGCCCAGGCGATCGGCGCGCTCGCGAGCATAGGCAATCTGCTCCCGTGAAATGTTGAAGGCCCGCACCTTGACGCCATACTTGCGGACTGCGTGCAACGCAAAGCCGCCCCAGCCGCAACCGGCTTCAACTACCGTCTCGCCCGGCTGCAGCCGCAGCTTACGGCAAACCAGATCCAGCTTGGCAATCTGCGCCTTTTCGATGGAGTCCCGCGGCGACTCAAAATAGGCGCAGGTATATTGTTTTGCTTCGCGATCCAACCAGAGGCTGTAGAAATCATTACCAAGGTCGTAGTGGGCGGCAATATTCTTGCGCGAGCCCTCCATCGTGTTACGTCGACTGAAGTAGCCCCAGGCGAACTTTGCCATTTGCATTAGCCCCGGTTTCAAACCGCTGCTGCGCGCCAGAAAGCCCAGATGCATGACCTGCTCGAGATCGCCCTCAACTTCTATTTCCTCGGCCATGTAGGCCTCGCCAAAACCGACCGAGGGGTCGCGCAGGATGTCGCGCATGGCGCGCAGCGTCTTTATTTTCAACTTAAAGACTGGCTGGCCAGTAGCGTAACGGTAGATGGATCCATCGGGCCACTCAACGACGTAGCCATGGGGGAACTTGATCTGATCCAGCAGGGCTATAATAGTTTCGATCATGGGCCGGGCTCCACGGCGCCGCTGCATCGCGCTGCAGGGGGCAAGACTTGTTAGCCGATTGCCGCGCTGCAGGCTTCTGGCGTCCAGAAATTTCCCGCACAGTACAATTGACGATACTGCAGAATTACGTCGTCTTTGAGGCCGGCTGACAGAAGATTTCAGTTGCTCTACAATGACGTTGATTGCTGTGTCCGGGACATGGCAAGAGGAAGTTCAAAGCGGAAAAAGGGCCGAAAAGGCGGACTGGGCGGCGTCGCGGCGCGCTGGGCATTGCTCGGCGCCGGCGTCCTGGCCGGCATAGGTCTGATTACAGCGCGTCATCTCAATCGGATGCGCAAGCGCGATCTGCTCGACGACTACTTCATTACGCCTTTCGAATTGCAAACGCCTCATCAAAACGTTGAATTTGAAAGCGATGACGGCCTTTGTTTGCGAGGCTGGTGGTTCACACGCGAGGGCGAGGAGAAAACGATTGTAGCCTGTTCCGGTCGCTTTGGTCAGAAGTCAGACTTGATTGGCATAGGTACAGGACTGTGGCGCGCCGGCTTCAACGTAATTGTTTTTGATTGTCGCGGCCGCGGGGAATCAGAAAAGGGCCGAACATCTCCCGGATTTTTTGAACTGAGGGATCTACGCGCGGCGCGCAATTTTGCGCAGCGGTCCATTCCAGGCGCGCGTGTGGCGCTGCTTGGCTACAGCATGGGCGCCAGTATGGCCATCCAGCTGGCTGCCGAGGATCCGCGAATCCGCGCGGTTGTCGCCGACTCTCCCTTCGCTTCGCTGGGCGACCTGGTAGCCGGCTACTATGCTCGCTACTTTCTGCCAGGGCGCTGGATCGCAGCGCTTACGGCCTTCTGGAACCGGCTGATCTTTGGCTGGAACATTGCTGATCTCTCGCCAGAAGCCGATGCATCCGAGCCGCACCAGCGACCGCTCCTTATCATCCACGGCGACGAAGACTCGGTCATTCCCTTACGACACGCAGAGCGCATTCACCAGGCCGCCGGCGCACGCAGTCAGCTATGGGTGGCCGCCGGCGTCGATCATTGCGGCGCCTATTTTCAGAATCGAGCCGTCTATATCCAGCGTGTGGCCGATTTCTTTTTGACCGCCTTTGCAGATTGAGCGCCAGAGTTGACTGCGATGCCGACGACCCCGAGCAAGTACCGTGACTGAACAGAGATTGTTGCACAGCATAGATCATGGCGGTCATGGCGCGCCGCTTGTGATCTTACACGGTTTGTTTGGCTCATCCCGCAACTGGACGCAGGCCGCCCGGGTTTTGAATCAGGCGGCCCATGTCTTTGCCCTCGATCTGCGCAATCACGGCGAAAGCTTTAGCTCTCCGATTCATACGATTGCCGAAATGCGCGGCGACCTCTTGCGCTGGATGGATGCGCAGCAACTGCAACAGGCCATGGTGCTGGGTCACAGCATGGGCGGCATGAATGCCATGGATTTTGCGGCGGCCTATCCCGATCGCGTTCTGGGTTTGATTGTCGTCGATATAGCGCCGCGCGCCTATGCGCCGCACCACCAGCGAGAGTTTGCCGCGCTGCGCACCGATCTCAGCGGCTTGCAGAGTCGGCAGGAAATTGACCGACGCATGGCCGCCGCCCATCCTGATGCTGCTGTTCGACAATTCTTGCAGATGAACCTGGAGCGCACGGCCGAAGGCTACCGCTGGAAACTGAACGTCGACGCTCTGCAGCGCGCGGAAATCACCGGCCAATTCTCGCTGCCGCGCCCGGCCTATGGCGGTCCTGCGCTCTTTATTGCCGGCGGAGCGTCCAGCTACGTGCAGCCCGCAGACCATGCCTTGATTCAATCTTGCTTTCCGGCTGCAAATATCGAAACCATCGCCGGCGCCGATCACTGGCTGCACCACAGCGCCCAGCAGCAATTCCTGGAGCTGAGCTTGCCCTTTTTGCAAGCATTGAATCGATAATAATCGATCGTCAGCGGGAAAGCGAGCCGCCCGCCAGCTGCCCGCAGGCCCCGGCAACTTCGGCGCCCAGGCTGCGGCGAATGAATACCCAGTGGCCTGCCGCGCGCAGTTGTGCCTGAAAGCGCAGACAGCTTTCGCGATCGGGGGCCGCAAATTGGCTGCTCATCGGGTTGGGATTCCAGGGAATCAGGTTGATGCGCAAGCGCATCGGGGCGCAAAATTGAAGCAAAGCTTTTGCATCGTCCGGGCCATCATTGACGCCGGCCAGTAAGGGAATCTCCAGCATCAAACGCTTCTGCGCAAATCGCGACTGCAAGTGCAACAGCCGCCCTATTTCCTGCAACGGATAGCGCAAATTGATGGGCATCAGTTGCGAGCGCAGGTCGTCAATGGCGCTGCAAAGCGAGATGGCCAGATGGAAGGCCTGGGCCTCGGCAAAGTAGCGCTCCAGGGCCGGCAGCACTCCGGCTGTGGAAATGCAAACATGTCGCTCGCCCAGCGCAAACTCGCCGGATCGTGCAAAGAAGCCGGCCGCTGCGATTACTGACTCGTAGTTGTAGAAAGGCTCGCCCATGCCCATAAAAACAATATTACTGACCGGCGGCGCCAGATCCTCGCCGCTGGCCTGCGCCAGACGCGCCTGATCGAGGATCTCCAGGACGCTGAGATTACGTTGAAAGGGCAGAGCTGCTGTGGCGCAAAATTTGCAATCCAGTACGCAGCCTGCCTGGCTGGAGACGCAAATGGTGCGCCGGCCGCGGCCCGGGCGAAGATCAACCGCCTCGACGCGCGCGCCGTCGACAAGTTCAAGCAAGAGACGCGCGCTGCCGTCCAATGCTTGCTGTCGTTCGACGATACGCATTCCAGAAGCTGTAGCTTCCTGCGCCATTGAGGGACAGTCGCTGTCGCTATAACGAGTATTTTACGCGAAAGGCGCCCTCGCTGCCGGGCGGCGCCTCGTCCAGTGGCTGAAATTCCAGACCCTTGGGCGAGCCTGCCGCCTTGCGCGTGGCGTCCGTAATCAGAATATCGTAGGCCTTTGCCGTGTCCTCGCCCAGTTTGCTGGCCGCATTGACTTCTGCGCCAAAGACATCGCTGTCGCCTATACGCAGCACCCGTCCATAGCCCAGTCCAATACAGACCAGCAATTGTTCCTCGGGCGAGCGCGACTGGTTGTAGGCGCTGGAGGCGCGCTGCATGGCCAGACTGCATTGCAGCGCCTTGTTTACATTGCGAAAAATGACCAGGAAACTGTCGCCCTCGACCTTCAAGAGTATGCCATCATGTTCTTCGATGATTGGCACATAGACGCGCTCCGACTCGTGGATCGTTTGCAGAAAATGGATGATTCCAAATTTGGCCACGCCGCGCGAAAATCCGGAAAGGTCGGTGAACATGACGCACCATTCCTCGCCAAAGAGGTCCCAGATGCGCTGGTCGATCTGATTCTTGTCGGCGCCGGGGGCCAGACGCTGCTCGATCAGCGCCTCCAGTCGATCTTCCGAGGCGCTCACATAGACGGAACGGCGATTACCCATGACCATAGCATTCACGCGCCGCCATTTGTGGCAAGCGCATCCTGCAATCGGCGCAAACGCCGCTGGCTTGTGAAAATAGCTAGCTCAGCACCACCTGCTCGCCTCGTTCGCGCAGCGGATAGCCCAGAAAAATGAAAAAGGCGACAATGCAGGCGATGCCTGCGACGGTAACGCTGAGTTTGAGGCCGGTAATCTCATCCGGACCATCATAGTAGGAGTCAATCAGGGCATAGACGCCATTGGCGATGCCAATAAGCGATTTCTGAAAGAAGGCCTGGACGCCAAAGAAGATCGCCTCGCGACGCTGGCCGGTCTGCTTTTCATCCAGGTCGACACAATCGGAAAGCAGAGCAAAGGGCAGCACCAGGAAGCCGGCTACCGGAATTGCGGCAATTGAAACGTAGATTGTAGATTGCAGGGTCAGTGACAGGTAGGGGAACAGCCCCACGACCCAGATCAGCAGCAAGGAGATGCCAGTCAAAAGCAAGGTCCCCAGAAAGGAGGCCTTCTTCCCGATCGCCTTGGACACTTTGTTGAATACAAAGAAAAAAACTATCTGGATGACGATAAAAGGCCCCATCAAAGCTGTGGCGCCGGTTTCCGGAAGATGCAACACCTTGGCCACCCATTGCGGCACAAAGAGCAACAGCGTGGCCAGTGCAAACCAGTAGAGCGAGGTCGTGGCGATAACATAACGAAAGGGCCGATTGCTGATCGTTATTCCAATCCAGCGAAGCACGGAGGCCCCGGCAGCGGCGGCTTCCACATTTTGTGCGGCCCCCGGTTGCTCTTTGATCAAGAACACAGTGGGTAAAAATGAGATAAGACAGAGGGCGGCAACGATCAAACCCATTCCGGAATAGCCCAGGTATTCGATCGCAACGCCGCCCAGTGCAAAGAGCATTGTGCCAACAGTCGTCCACAGCGCCTGCATCGTCGTCAGATTCAATCTGGCGCTGACGCCGCTGACGATTTCCGGAAGCAAGGCCAGATAGGGGGCTACAACTATTGTATAGAAAATATAGAATAGCTGGATCATTGCACAGGCATACACCGCGTTCAACCAGTGCGGGCCCTCAAAGGGCGGCGTCCACAACAGCCAGATTACCAGCGCAAAGGGAACCATGCCGTAGAGAACGAAAGGAATACGCCGCCCGCGTCTGGTATAGGTGATGTCGCTCCACCAGGCAACCAGCGGATCGGTAATGGCGTCCGTCAGGCGTCCGGCGATCATGAAGACGCCAATCACGGCGCCGGTTACATAACCGCCATCAGTATAAAACTTGTAGAGCCATTGCTGGGTGATCAGATTGCTGAGATTCATCCCCAGACCGCCGGCGGCGTAGGCGATCTTTCTGGAAGTGCTCAGCTGGCTCATAGGTCCTTACCCTGGCGCTAGGTGCGCTGCGGCAAAGGGACCGGCTGCGCCCTTGCCTCCGCAACTACAATCACGGCAGGACCCCCGAAAGCTGCAAAACCTGAGCGGCGCAATCCTCAAGCGCCGCCTTCGATATGGTCGCCCAGCAACTCGAGGTACTCCACGGGCGCTTTGCGCGGTCGAGCGCGCGAAAGAGAAACGATCAGCTGCTCTTCGTCGCCGGTCATCAGCAGCTTTCCGCTATTTTTGGAACGCACCTCGGTGCGCAGCGTGCAGCGAATCTTCTCCAGCGAACTTACCCAGGTTTCAGCAAGCAGCGTCTCGCCGGCCTGCGGCGGCGCCAGGTAGTGGAAATTGCCGCCCATATAGAAAAAGGTCGTGTCCATTGCTACAAAGCGCTCAAAACTGAGGCCCAGCTCGCTGGAGAAAGCCCAGCGCGCATCCTCAAAGAGGCGCCAGTAGTAGGCTGGATCGTAACTTCCGAAAACGTTGCGTTCGCTGTAGAGGGCCTGCCACTCGCTGCGCACACGATTGCAATTTCGGGGGCGCTCCTTGTCTGGCACGTACTCCGGCGTCTCTGGAGCGCCATCGCCGCGTATGACGGGAGGCGCTGCCGATTGCGTTGTTTCCCACTGCTGAATCAGCTCAATCTGCGCCGCCGGCTCGCCGCCAGACTCCAGCACGCTTTGGTCCCAGTAAACGAAGTCCTGACGTGCGCCATAGACGCTCTTTACGCTGAGACTGGCGCCGGCATATTGTTGCTTCTTGAACGCAATGCGCGTGAACAGGGGACGCAGCCCAAGACCCTCATCTATCATCCGCGCGATGGAGTAGCCCTCCTGCTCCAGCGCCTGCCAGCGCACCTCCTGGCAAAAACGTTCGTAAGTGCGACTGGTTACATGGCGCTGCGTATCGAGGTCCGTCTGGTAGGTCTTGAATCCGTCGCTTTGCATGGCTGCCTTCCGCCGGGCAGCATACATAACGTTCGTTACGTCGTCAAGCGCGAGCGGCGGGCGCAGCAAATGCCATTGACGATAGTGGAATAGAGGATCGAGCTGACTGAATGCGACCAGCAGTTCGCGATCGGGTTATGGCGGCGGCGGCTCAGCTCTTTTCCAGGCAGGGCTATGGCGCCACGGCCATGCGCCAGATCTTTGCCAACGCCGATGTTGTGCCGGCCAGCCTTTACGACCACTTTGCCTCCAAGAAGGACCTGGGTCTTGCCTACCTGCAGGCCGAGGAGCAGCGCACGCTTGCCGATTTGCAAACGCTGATGCAGCAGTATCCCGATCCGCAGCGTTTCCTGCAAGCCTGGGTTGCGCTCAAGCGTCGCCAGATCGCTCAGCGCAAGTTTTTTGGCTGCCCCTTTGCTCGCTTCTCGATGAACCTCGAATCGCCGCCGGATACCGCCTTTGCTCGCGCGCTGCGTCGCGTGGCCCAGCGCTGGCGTCTGCTGCTGCTGCAATACTTCCGCGCTGCGGCAAGGGCCGGCTGGATTTCGCCCGAGGCCGACCTGGCCGGCGCCGCCAAGGAGGCGCTCTGCATCTACCAGGGCGCCATCGCCATGTGGCGCCTGAGCGGCGACGCCCGTTATTTCCAGCTGATGAAGTCGCAGTACCTGCAACTCTACGATCGCTTGCGCAGCGGTCGGCCGCCGCTGCCGCGACATTCGAGCAGCAAGGGCGCTGGCAATAGAGCCCTTGCTCTCAAACGATCGTAATGCGCGTCGCCTCTGGCGGACAATGAATGCGCATCGGAAAGGAATGACCCAGTCCGGAATTCACGTACATCCTGGTCAATCCGCGCTCATACCAACCGGCTACGAACTCCGCGCCCGGTAGAAGCAAGGACCTGCCCTGCGGCCCGCGCGCTGTACGCAGGTGACCGCCGTGTGTATGACCGGAAAGCACCAGCGAAAAGGGCAAATGCTGGAGCCAGGTAAAATTGGCCGGCACATGATTGAGCAAGATTGAGGGCTGGTCCGGTCGCAGCGCGCTAAGGAGGCGGACGGCTTCATAGGGCCTGCTGCCGTACTCCAGTCCCGCGATTTGCAATTGGCCTTTGCCGCGCTTCAGGACTGTATGCTGAGCGGACAGAAAACGAACGCCGGCCCTCGATAGGATGCGCCGCAATTCGCTGGCTGAATCATAGTAGTCGTGGTTGCCGGTAACAGCATAAATTCCAGCAGGATACAGTTCGTGGAGTCGGTTCAAAAACGCGGCGCAGAGCGGCAGCGCGCGATTGTCGGCATCAACCAGATCCCCCGTCAGCAACAGGGCGTCGCCCGTCGCATGTTCGCGTAAATAGGAAAGCCAGAGCCGGACGTGCGCCTCGCCAATGGCCGGCCCGAAATGCAAATCGGAGATCTGTACCATTCGCAGACCGCGCAGATCCTCGCTGGCGTCCGGCAAGCGCAGCGAAAGGTCCGTGGTAATGGGATGGTTGGAGCCAAAGCTCATGGCGCCAAGGGCCGCTGCAATGCCATAGACGGGCGCAAAATCCAGGGCAGCAACGGCGATTGCAGCGCTGCGCTGCAGCATCTGCCGACGATTCATCCCATGCTCGTCGCTTGCGGCCTGCAGACTCTCTGGCCGTCTTTCATCGCTAACATTGCTCCGCAGCAGTCGTTGCCCGAGCGCTACAAAGGCCAGAAAGGGAAAGCTGCACAGTATTGCCATCGTCAGCAGATGGAGTTGGGCCGCGAGGCCATCGTCCGCCAACGGCCAATTGCCGCCGCCGAGGAAAATCAGCGGCGGCGCCAGGGCAGCGACGGTCAAGAGGATGATGCCCGCGGCAAGTCGCGGTCTGCGTCGACGAAGCGAAAACGCAAAGGCCAGCGCAGCGATTCCGCTGGCGATGCTGATGGCGGATAGAAATACTTGATAGAAACTCATTACCTGCCCCGCTCGCTTCCAAAGTACAGGCCAAGCGCATTGGCAACCGGCCGCTGCGGGCCGGGAAGGTTGTGATGGATGGGAGCGTTAAGCGCCTGCAATTCTCCCGTCGCATTGCGCGCCACCAGCGTACTGGAACCGCCGCCATCCAGGTTCATCACCGTCACTGCGCCCTGCTCTCGCATCAGGGCGACCAGATCCAGAATTCGAGCGCCCATGGAATAGCCGGGCTGGCGCCCATCAATGACCATCCAGATCATTCGAGCGCCGCTGGCGTCGATTCCAATGGCGCTGCGCGGATGTGGTCGATCATAGTAAACGGGGCTCTCGCCCTGCAAGTGTACGCTGAGCTGCCCGTCCTTGAGCAGCAGCGGCTGGCCAGAGATGGCATTCCACGCCGCTATCGGACGTCGATCGAAGCTGATGCGGTTCTCTCGCGTAAAGTAGGCAGTGGAGACTGGCGGTCGAACCCGAATAGGGTACTCAATGCCCTCAGATAAAACCGGACCATTGGGGCTCACCGGCTCGCCTCGATGGGGATAATAGTCCCAGGGCCGACGGTAATGCCAGGGGAGAAAAAAATCGCCGTTCATTGCGGCAAAGAGCCCGCGCTCTTCGGCGTACTCCTGGACTGTTTGCGCCCGGTATTCGCTGCCTGCGGAGAGCGTCGGCCGCGAAATCGCAAAGTGCAGATCTGGCTGCCGCAAATCGATGATCAGCGTATGCACCACCATTCGCCGCGGCGCTTGCAGGCTCTTACGCAGGTAGCGCAAGCCTGGATGCAATTCCAGGCTTAGATCTTCCGGTTGCGGGCGGGCGAGCATTGCCAGGCGCAAGAGCGCCGCCGCCACAATCGGCAACAAAAACGCGGCCAGCAAGGCTGCCAGCGCCGCACCGGTTCGCGGCAGGCGACGCCGCAACCAAAGTGCGGACAGAACCAGCAGCGTCGCCAGAGCGACAAGTAGCAGCGGATAAGAGACCTCAACCGCCATGACCGGCAGCCAGCGGCCCGGCTCAAGCGCCGGCCAGCAGGAAATCCGGCAGGGACCCAGACGGCGCAGGCCGGGCTGAACGATTCGCCTCCGATTCAGATTTTCCAAAATTGTGCTCGCCGACCGCGCCGCCCCCGCCGTGTATGTAATTACACCTGTGTATTTACATATGTGTAATTACAGCGACTTGAAAGGCCGCTGCCGGGACTCCTGCTATGATTTACAATGCCAGCTCTGAAAAAAGCCCGGAGAGCCTGATGCGCGTTCGATTTCAGGACTGTGATCCCTTTGGCCATCTGAACAACGCCCGCTATGCCGAGTATTTTTTTGACGCTCGCGAAGACCATCTGCGCGAGAGCTACGATCTGGATCTTTATGCGATGGCCGCCGAGCAACGCAGGGGCTGGCTGGTACGGCACACCGAGACGGCCTTTCTGCGCCCCGCCTTGCAAAATGAAATGCTGCGCATCGTCACGCGTCTGGTCGATTGTGGCGATGCTTCCATTTCCGTGGAGGGTTTAATGCTCGATCGCGGCGGCCGCGACCTCAAAGCGGTGCTGCGCGTTGATTTTACACACGTAGATCTGGATCGCAATCGACCGGCGCGCCACAGCCAGGAGCTGCGCCAGTTTTTTCAGGCCATACTCTACACGGAAGCGTCGGACATCGAAACTCAATTTGCCGAACGACTGCAGACGCTGCGCAAGCAAGTGCGCAGCGGAAAATTCGAGCGCATTGATTTTCAGCGAGGGGCGGCTTGAAGGCCCGCGTCGCGACGCGCAGCCAGGCGCAAAGCGCCTCGCGGCGGTTGCCGCTACGCAAACAGCTGATCCAGGATGGCCTCAGTTGCTTGAATCTGAACCTGCAGCGCGCAGCGCGCGGCGTCGCGGCGCACTTCGATCGGGCGCTGGCGCCGGCAGGCTTGAGTTCCAATCGCTTTTCAGTGCTGATGGCGCTGGGCGCGGCGGATTACTTCACGCTCCGCAATCTGGCGCAGACCCTGGCGCTGGACCGCACCACGTTGATACGAAACCTACTGCCCTTGCAGGAACTGGGTCTGGTGGAAGACCTGGCGCCGGGCCTGCGCAAGGAGCGACGCATTGCCCTTTCCGAAGGCGGGCGGCGCAGCCTGGAACGCAGCTATCCTTTGTGGCTGGAGGCGCACCGCCAGATGCAAGAACTCCTGGGCGGGGAAAGCTATCGCCAACTGTTGCGCAAGTTGCGCAAGGTTGCAGCACAAGCCGGCGACGCAAGCCGCCGCCGACAGTCAGCGGCGACCGCCCCGTAGTACTACCTGGCGCGGAGCGATACGCCAGCCGACGGTTTCGGCTTGCAAGCGGCAGGCAGCGCCGCGTCTTTCAGACATGCAGTCCTCCGCCCGTTTGATCCTGGATGGCAACGAAGCCTGCGCGCGCGTCGCTTACTTCCTGAACGATGTCATTGCCATCTATCCGATTACGCCGGCCTCGCCGATGGGCGAATATGCCGATGCCTGGTCGGCGGAGGGCAAGCGCAACTATGCCGGGCTGAGTCCGCAGATCGTGGAACTGCAGAGCGAGGGCGGCGCTGCCGGCGCCCTACACGGATCGCTGCAGAGCGGCGCGCTCTCCACAACCTTCACCGCATCACAGGGCCTGCTGTTGATGATACCTAATATGTACAAAATAGCGGGCGAACTTACGCCGGCGGTGATTCATGTTGCCTCGCGAGCGCTGGCGACGCACGCCCTTTCCATCTTTGGCGATCACAGCGATGTCATGGCGGCGCGCGGCGCAGGCTGGGGCATGCTCTTTGCCGCCACCGTGCAGGAAGCCCAGGATTTTGCCTTCATCGCTCAGATGGCTTCGCTGCGCAGTCGCTTGCCCTTCCTGCATGTCTTTGATGGCTTTCGTACTTCGCACGAGATTCGCGCCATTGTCGAACTTTCAGAGGCTGAAATGCTCGATTTGCTGGATCGCGATGCCATTGAGGCCTTTCGGCAGCGCGCCCTGCGACCGGAGGCGCCGCTACTGCGCGGGTCGGCCCAGAATCCCGATGTCTTTTTTCAATCTCGCGAGCGCGCCAATCTGGAATACGATGCCGCTTCGAAGATCGTGCGCCAGTGCATGCAGGAATTTGGCAATCGCACCGGTCGTCGCTACGACATCTTCGAATACCACGGTCATCCCCAGGCCGACCGCGTTGTTGTCCTGATGGGTTCGGGCGCGCCAACGATGCGCGCCACTGTCGATCGACTGAATGCCGAGGGACAGCGGCTGGGCGTGCTGAGCGTTCGCCTCTTTCGGCCTCTGGATCAAGCGGCGCTGATTGCCGCTTTGCCAGCAAGCGTTCAGGCCATCGCCGTCCTTGACCGCTGCAAGGAGCCCGGCGCGGCCGGCGAGCCGCTCTACCAGGATTTGCTGGCGGCGCTGGCCCGAGAAAGAGCGGGCCAAACAAGTCCGCAAATCGTCGGCGGACGCTACGGCCTGGGCTCCCGTGAATTTACGCCAGCCATGGGCCGCGCCATATTTGAGATGCTACAACAGCCTGCGATCAAGCGATCCTTTACCGTAGGCATCCGGGACGACATCAGCGGCCTGAGCCTGGACTACGATGCGAACTGGAACCTGGAGCTGCCGCAGTCGTTCCGGGGCATGTTTTTCGGTCTGGGCGCCGATGGCACGGTGGGCGCCAACAAGAGCTCAATCAAGATTCTGGGCGACGCCACCGATCTGCAGGTGCAGGGCTACTTTGTTTATGATTCCAAAAAGTCAGGTTCTTCAACTATTTCACACCTGCGGGCATCGCCGCAGCCAATCGATACGGCCTGCCTGATTGAGAAGGCCAACTTCATCGCCTGCCATCACTTTCCATTGCTGGTTCGCTACGATGTTCTGTCCGCCGCCGAAGAGGGCGCCATTTTTCTGGTCAATGCGCCCTGCACTGCCGAGGAACTCTGGCAACGCCTGCCGCTTGCCGTGCAACATCAAATCCTGGATAAGAAACTGAAGCTCTACTCGGTCAATGCCAGCGCCATTGCCCGCGAGCTGGGCCTGGGTTCGCGCATCAACACTATCATGCAGGCCGCCTTCTTCCAACTCAGCGGGCTCTTGCCGATGGAGCAGGCCATGGCCGCCATGCGCCATTCCGTGGAAAAGACCTACGGAAAGCGCGGAGATGTCGTCGTCCAAAAAAACCTGGCGGCGCTCGATCGCGCCCTCGCCGCGCTGCAGATGGCGCCAATTGGCGCGCCCGCCTCCGTTGCCGAGGGCGCCACTCTGGAAGAGGATCGGCCGGCTTTTGTACGACAGTTTACCGAAGCCTTGCTGGCCGGCCGCGGCGAGCAGTTGCCGGTGAGCGCCATGCCGCTGGATGGCACATTTCCAACCGCTACGGCGCGCTATGAAAAACGCCGCATTGCCCAGGAATTGCCGGTGTGGGACGAGAAGGTCTGCATCCAGTGCGGCAAGTGTACGCTGGTCTGTCCGCACAGCGTCATTCGGATGAAGGCTTATGAAGCGACGGAGCTTGCTGCGGCGCCGCCTGGCTTTAAGAGCGCACCGGCGCGGGTGCGCGATTGGTCCTCGCGTCAGCTGACCATTCAGGTGGCGCCCGAGGATTGCACCAGCTGCACGCTCTGCGTTGAGGTCTGTCCGGCGCGCAACAAAGAACGCAGCGGTCAAAAGGCGCTCTACATGCAGCCGGCGGAGCCAATCGTCGAAGCCGAGCAAAGATCGTGGGACTTTTTTCTCTCGCTGCCAGAGCTGCCGCGCGATCAGGTGCGCCACGACCAGGTCAAGGGCTCGCAGTTTCTGCAGCCCTTGTTTGAATTTTCGGGGGCCTGCGCTGGCTGCGGCGAAACGCCCTACATCAAGCTGGCCACTCAACTCTTTGGCGATCGCATGATCGTTGCCAACGCCACCGGTTGCTCTTCTATCTATGGAGGAAACCTGCCGACGACGCCGTGGAGCAAGAACGCCGCCGGCCGCGGTCCAGCCTGGTCCAATTCGCTATTTGAGGACAATGCCGAATTTGGTCTGGGCATGCGCCTGGCAATCAACCAGCGCCGGCGCCAGGCGATGCAGCGACTGCAAGAACTGCGCGCCAGCGTCGGCGAGGGCCTGGCCGATGCCATTCTAAAGGCCGAAGAACTTGAGGAACCCGAAGTATTTGAGCAGCGCCAGCGCGTAACAGAGCTGAAGCGCATCCTGCAGGGTTTGGACATGCCCCAGGCGCGGGCCCTGCTGGCTGAGGCTGACAACCTCTGCCGCCAGAGCGTCTGGATCATTGGCGGCGACGGCTGGGGCTATGACATCGGCTATGGCGGACTGGACCATGTGCTTGCTTCGGGTCAGGATGTGAATGTGCTCTTGCTTGATACGGAGGTCTATTCCAACACCGGCGGTCAAACCTCCAAGGCGACGCCGCTGGGCGCCGTGGCCAAATTTTCGGCATCGGGCAAGGAGGCGCCCAAGAAGGATCTGGCGCTGCTGGCCATGGAGTACGGCCGCGTCTATGTGGCTCGCGTGGCGATGGGCGCCGACGATTCGCAGACCGTGCGCGCTTTTGCCGAAGCGGAGCGCTACCGCGGGCCCTCGCTGATTATCGCCTACAGTCATTGCATTGCGCACGGCTACGATCTCAAGCGCGGACTCAGCCAGCAGCGACTGGCTGTGGAAAGCGGCTACTGGCCGCTCTTTCGCTACCATCCGGAAAAGACCGGCCCGGAACGCATGCAACTGGACAGCAAGGCGCCCTCTATTCGACTGCGCGACTATATGTACAATGAAATGCGATTTGCTATGTTACTACGAAGTAATCCAACCCGCGCACGCAGCCTGCTGAAGCTGGCCGAGGAACAGCTACAGCAGCAATGGCGAAAGTACGAAGCGCTGGCGGACTCCGCTGCGCGCCTGTCCGTGGAGGAACGTCATGGTTGATTTACGATCCAGATATCTTGGACTTGAACTGAAGAACCCGCTGGTAGCTTCGGCATCGCCGCTGTCCAGATCGCTGGATAGCGTACGGCGCCTGGAGGACGCCGGCGTTGCTGCGCTGGTGATGTACTCGCTGTTTGAGGAACAGATCAATCACGAGAAGCACGAGCTGGATCATTTCCTGAGTCATGGCGCAGAGAGCTTTGCCGAAGCGCTCTCCTACTTTCCGGAGCCGGCGGAGTACGCCAACCTGGACGCCGAGGAATATCTGGAGCAACTGCAGCAACTGAAACAATCGCTCTCCATTCCGGTCATTGCCAGCCTGAATGGCGTCTCCGCCGGCGGCTGGATCAAATATGCGCAACGCATGCAGGAAGCCGGCGCCGATGCGATCGAGCTGAATGTTTTCTATATTCCGGCGGATCTTGATCAAAAGGGCGCGGATGTTGAAGCGATGTATATCGAAGATGTGGCGGCGGTTCGCAGCTGCGTCAGCATCCCGGTAGCAATCAAGCTATCGCCTTACTTCAGCGCCTTTGGCAACATGGCCCGTCGGCTGGTCGAGGCCGGCGCCAGCGGCTTGACCTTGTTCAATCGCTTTTACCAGCCAGACATTGACCTCGATTGCCTGGAGGTGACGCCGCACCTGACGCTTTCCACGCAATTTGAAAATCGCCTGCCCCTGCAATGGATCGCTATCCTTCGCGGTCGCGTGACCGCCAGCCTTGCGGCAACCAGCGGAGTACACGACTGGCAGGATACGCTCAAATTGTTGCTGGTTGGCGCCGATGCCGTCATGATGGCCAGCGCGCTCTTGCGCCACGGTCCGGCGCGCGCCGCAGAAACTTTGCAGGGCTTGCAGCAATGGATGGAAGAGCGCGAGTATGAATCAGTGGAGCAATTGAAGGGAAGCATGAGCTACCAGCATGTGGCGGAGCCGGCGGCCTTTGAACGCGCCAACTACATGCGCATGCTGCACAGCGCCTGGTATTTGCCGGAATCGGCCGGTTAGTATATGATTCGGAGAGTGAAAGCTCCGTTGAAACTCACTCCATCTCGTCGATGTCAAACGGAACGGGGCGACGCAGGTAGCTTGCACATTGCGGGCCGTAGGCCGTGTTTCTGTAGACTGCGCAGCTCCAGAAATCGATCGAATGCGGCAAATTGCGGCGCGCCTTTGCAATGTCGCGCGTTAACATCATACCGGCCGATAGCGATTGCTCAGGCATCGGTCGGGCGCAGCGCTGCGCCGCGAAGTGTAGAGCCCACAGCTGGACTGTCTCGACATAGATTGACCAGGGTCGGCGCTGTCCTTCCTCTCCGGCGTCTCGAGGGCCAAACGACAGTGCAAAACTGGTGCACCCGCCGCCCTGCCACGCCCACTATTTCAGCTTATCTCGAGTCCTCAATTTCAAGTAACATTCTGGTGGCCGGACCGAGTTTCTCAATGAGCAGGTCGACTACCCGTTTTTCACGAATAGATTCAAGAAAGTCTTCCTTCAGGCAAGAGTTGATGTCCGAGTCGGCACGCAAAGTCAACAGTTCGAGCGCCTCAAGCGCTACTTCCAATTCTTCCTTATGCCCGTCGCCACCCTTTGCTAAGCGACAAACATAATCAGCAAACGCTCCCATTGCGACGCTCGGGAGCTTGAATGCATCCGTCCTGTGCATCGTGTATTCCTCCGATTTTTTGAATGCCGGCGCATTTAAAGCCAGGAGGTTAGGTATTTTTGAATATTCCGGGTCGCGGATCTCAAATTCCATAGGAAACACCACTAACGGCCGCTCAATGCATTTTGCAAATCGATCAACAAGCTCCGCAAAATTGCTGCATCATTATGCGTCAGGCTTTCTTCCTGAAATATTCTGAGCAATTGCCTTTGGCGGTCGTAAAGTTTGGTTAGATGAGTGCCCTCGAGTCGGTACGCATCCATCGTGCTCCCGCTGCCAATTCTTGCCCTTTCCCGATATAGCGCATTGACCGCGTCTCTAAGTCGTCCGATCGAAACATTTCTCAGTAGTTGCGTACGTGCACTCTCAATTTGCTGAATCTCTGACTGACGCCAAAACAACTACCGCGCGAGCACTGCCGAGACCAAGAAATGCCGCCAATCCTGGAGCATATGTCACAATAGTGGCGCTTGTCCATTGGCCTATGGTGGCGAACGCGCCGTTCGCTGCTATTGCTATTTCTGGGCAGGCAAATATGCAGATCGTAGCTGCTCCACAGCCTGCTCCAGCGTAAAGCCTCAGCCTCGCTTCCATGCGACCATTTTGAACTTGCGCAGCCACCGCTTCATGCTCTCCATCCGCAAGACGACCGAACTCAGCATCAGCCTCTGCGTACGAGGATGGCGCTCGCTTGATCAGCGAAGACTCAGCGAACCGTCTGCGCGAGAAGCTGGAAAGCTTCGGAACTGGACCGGAGGCGGACCTGCGTCGGGACGCCTACATCCATAACACGATGATCGAGGGCTCTACGAACTTCCAGCTGTCCGTGGAGCTGGCTCGTATTGCCATATGTAGCGGGGAAAGCCTATGGCGCTATTGTTCGCGGCGTGCTCCGCAAGGCAGCAGCTACTCCTTCGGCAATGTCCGGGGCTGCAGCCAATACGCTTGAAGAATCTGCGGCGCGCGCCGCCGCAATGCGATCGGGCGCCGCAAATTCCGAGAATGCGCTCATTTCCGAACTCCGGGGAGCGCCGCCCACCGGCAGACCGCCGGTCCCCAGTGGAAGCACACCGCGGCCAACGCCGCCGCAGCCCGCGAACATTCCAAATCCGCTGGACTACATTCCGATCAGACGCACAGTGGAAGGTGTTCCGCTAACCGTCCGACCTTCTGCGGGCGCGCCTGATTTATTGCATACTGTTGACGCCCCGCCAGGATTTACAATCTGGGGACGTGGCAACAAAGTCCAGGGGGAACTGGCGGAGGCGGTCACTGGCGGGCGGGGAACGCTGCCGTGGAACCATGAGGTGGATCGACTTGAAAATCGAGTGGTAACTTCCGTTAAGTCGATTGACTTAAATCGTACAACTATCCGGGAGGGGAACAAACTTTCCAATCTGGTAAATCGTTATATCGATGATATCGCGGACTTTGAATTCTCCACCAGAGAGCCCCTGATTAGGAGGGGCGCGGATTTTGATTCCGCGGCGCTTGAAATTGTGGTCCCGCGCGGAACTTTGAGCAATGCTCCTGGAGGACGGGAATTCATGCAAATTATGGTTCAGCGTGCACGGGATCGCGGCGTCGCTCTGAGGTTTTTTGAGGTGCCATAGTGAAAGTCGATAGAGCAGCTGTAACAGTATTTAAGGGAAGGATCGGCATCAAGGCGGAGTATCGTACGACGGCAGGATATGGCGTCGCGGGGCCGTCGACTTTGGTTGCCGATGTTGAGGAGGTCAATGAATATGGCCGCGGTTTGCTTGCGGCTTTTGAAGACAGCGCAGCAAACGCCAACAGGTATCCCGGAGATTGGAGAACTGAAACGCCGCTTTTCAAACAGCTCAAGGCCCGCTCCGAGATGCAAATGCTCAAGGAGGGAATAAATTTAGCGGCCGATAGAAGAGATAGGATCGTAAGGTTCAGGAGCGCGAAGCCTCATCCGAAATATGGCGCCATTGGTACCAGACACGATCCGGACTATGAGGTAGTCTACAATGATGAAAGGCAGCTCGGCCTGCTACTCCTCAAAGCGCTGATCATCACCCGGGACAATGCCGGCGCAAGATTTCGGCGAATGTATGAATATCTGAATGAAATACTGGCGGAGGCGGAGTCGACCGGCCAGTGAAGTAGCAGGTCACTGCGCGGCGCGTAAATGGCGCGTCCACGGCGCGTAGCCGGGAAAGCCTGCGCTGCAGCATCCGCGACGACTACCGGGAAAAGCGTTCGCAAATTCGTACGCTACGGCCAGAGTATCTGGCGGAGTCAGTCGGAGCGGTCGCGGGGAATTAGAAGGAGATTGTGTTAAGCTTCGACCATCAGCGGCCCAACCTCACCGGCCTTGCAGGACCGGCAGTCGGTCTGCTGCCTGCGGCAGCGCGCGATTCCATTATTCGCACAGAGAAGCGATGAAGATCGGCGATGGCGCGGTGCCAGACTTCACTCCGCGGCAGGGATGCGCAGCATTGCAAGCGCGAGCGCCGCAAGACCCGCAGGCGAGATTACCGGGGCCGAGAGCGCTGTACCAGACATGACTGTCTTACCTGAAATCTCCGCCTGCGGGGCCGAAGCGAGAGCGGAGTGCGCAGCAGCCCGGCGCCGCTGGCCGAGCGCTAAGCGAGGCCAGGAAGCTGTATAAATCACAAGCATCGAGCGGCGGCCGCCCTGAGCATGACCGGCGCAACGCGCCGCCGGAAGCGAGACCCTGGCTCGCTTCCGGGAGGAAGGCCAGAACGATAGTCTGGCCTGAAATCAGCGCGCAAGAGTCGCCTGCTCGCACGCGACCATGGAGGTCGCGTGTGCAGGCGCAATTGGAGCTGGACCTGCTGCGCGAGTTGCAGAGTGCCGGCGCCAGCGATGAAAGGCTGCGCCATGCATCGCAGGTTTTTCACCAAGGGGAGAATTTTACAGTCTGGGACTCTCTCGGAATACAGGAGCTCGATTGGTGGTCGGAATTTGTTACGGCACGCGCAAGTTGTCCCGAAAGTACCAAATTCGAAGTGCTGGGGTGTTATCGCTACACTTCCCAGGCGGCGAATCAGTATATGCAGGAAAAGGTCATGGAACGCCTGCGAGAGCGTCTCGAAACCGTGGCACCGGACGACCGCGAAGCCTTTTTAATCGGCGCTATGCAATCCGGCCCCGTGCAGGCGCAAGGCGCTCTATTTCTGCGGAATGCCTTGCTGGAGTTGCTTCCTGCGGTTAGCGTTGCCGCCAGGAGCGCACGGGCGGCTTCCATTGCTTCGAGGGCCTCAAGAATTGAGCGTACTGCGGCGGCAGGTGGGATTGCCGCGGAAGAAGCGGCTGCCGCCGGTCGCGCCGCAAATCGCTAGTCCGCCCTCGGCGGACTAGCGACATCATCAGGCCCATCGGCTTCATCGAGCATTCCCGCGAATTCGGAGTACGCAACATCCGCGCCCGCCAATGTTGAAAGGCCTTGCTCGGCTGTGCGACCAACGCAGACCCAGAACAATTTTCGGCAAACCCTTGGTCCCAGTCCGTATCGGGCTGGCCGCTCGCAGAGTCACCACATCCTTACGCGTGCGGATTTCGATTCGGCCGCTGGAAAGAAATTGCGTCAACTCGGCATTGGCCCAAATGATGGCTCGATAAATGGCGTGCATTTGCCTCTGACAGCTGCGGACCGGATTGCGCAATTTCCGAATACTACGCTTCACAATGACTCCCACACCAACGCTTATCGCGACTATGTACGACGAGCAATCCTTGACCCGACTGTGAATACCCGTGAAAAGGCCATTCAAGTTCTGGCCGGCCTCCGACGCGAGTTGAACACCGGACGATTGAGGTTGAACCGTCAGTGACTCAGGAGATCAAAATTCTGCAGTCGGACTACGGCACGGCTTACCCACAGATCAGGTACGATTTGCCGGCTAACCAGAAGCAGGACTGGCTGCTGATTGGGAGAATGTGCACCCGCGAAGTTCCAGCAGACGATGCGCATCTGAACGCAGTTCAGATTCACTTAGATTTTCTGGGCATCGAAGCGGATATACTGTCGCTAACTGCGGCGCATTTGCTGTCCGAACGTGCGAAGGCGGTGCTTGACAACATGCACTTCAAAAAGCGCTGGTTCAGGTGGACAGTGAGCAGAAAGCCATTCTATCTCTTGCTGGTCGACTCGTACTGCGACCTACTTGACCCGAAGCAGTCCACGTTTGATTATTTTGATGACGGTGGCATTGCGGGGGTTGCACAAATTGCATTGAAGCCAAAGGCTAAGCCGAACGCCGACATTTTCAAGATTCCAGAGCTCCCCATGGATATCTTCTGCACGGCAACCGCGCAGGACGCTATTCGCGCCGCGGGGCTGATTGGATTCAAGTTCATTGACCTGGGAGATTTACACAACTGGCAAGCTTGGTGAGCGAAGCGGTGCGCTGCCCAGGGCGAGCCCGGTCGAAAGCGTTTGTGATTGGGGACAGTCCCGGCAGACCAGACAGCAAGGTTCCGCATCAAAACTAACTCTTGGCTGTGGTAGCGAGGATTGAATCGTACGGCCCGCCTACCGCGTCGCCATCTCCTCGATTCGCTTCTGATTGAGCAGCGAATGCAGGAATCGTTTGACGTACAGCTTGTCTTCTTCCGGCAGCCGGGCCGCCTGCTGAAATAGTTCCAGGAACTCGCGGTCCTCAAAATTGGCGCGGGCGCCGTTGGCGGTTTCGCCGTTGATCAGATAGTCGCTGGTGACACCCAGAGCGGCGGCTATCCGGTTGGCGTTCTCTGCCGAGGGTTGCGAGACGCCCTTTTAGTAGCGACCGATCTGGTTATAGGCCGGCCTCAGCGCGCTCCACCGCCGCGTTTTTGCCTTGATCGATTCCACCGGCGCCCCCTGACTCTGACCACAACTGGCGACGGCGTCGCTGCTTTTCAACAGACGGGTGTCGCGCGGCAGAAGCCACGGCCAGGCGCCTGCTGGCGGACGTGCGCAAGAAGAAGCGCCCGGCCGCAAAAAAGCTGACTGGGGCGGAGCGGCCGGGGATCGGCCGGCCTCCTCAGCTGCTGCGCTTCGAGACCGCCACAGAGCGGCCGATGCAGGCGACCCGCAGGGCCGGGCCGGCCCTGCTCAGGGAGGCGCTCTGGAAGGTCGAGGCCCTGCGAAAAGAGCTGCGCGGAATGGGGAAGGAGGAGAATCAGTGAATCGGCTGGAGTAATGTTCTCTTGAAGGTCCGAGAGGCTATGCGTATCATTGAGGAAGATGGATGGCGTCTTGTGGCTACAGCTGGCAGTCACCGGCAATTCAAGCATCCGGATAAAAAGGGGCGAGTTACGGTGGCCGGAAAGCCATCCGATGATCTGCATCCAAAGACTCTTAACAGCATATTGAAGCAGGCTGGTTTACGATGAAGTACGTAGTCATTATTGAACGGGGAGAGAACAACCTGAGCGCTTACGTCCCGGACCTTCCGGGTTGCGTTGCCACCGGTGACAATGAAGAGGACCTCCTGCATCTCATGAAGGAAGCGATCGAACTGCACCTTCGCGGGATGCGTGAAGATGGCGATGCAATTCCGCAGCCCTCAGCTTCCGCCGCATATGTGAATGTCTGATCAAACAAACATCGGCGACGCACGCTCCGCCCACCCCCGCCCGCAGCGCGCCGCGACCGCAGGGAGCGCCGCATTAATTCGCGCCCCCATTTTGAAGGAAAAGCGGAAGCTGATGTAAGCGGGACTTCCAGGGGCTCTTGCAGACTCGCGTTGCGCGGTCCCGGCAATTCCGAATACTATGTGAATCCATAGCAACGCTTGCGGCAGGGACCGCGCCCGCGCGGCGCGCGCAAGGCCGCAGCGGGGCCGGCCACAGCGCGCCAGAACGTTCGATTTTTTCCTTGATCGATTCCACCGGCGCCGCGCAACTCTGCAGTGCCGGCGCCTTATAGCGTCACTGCTCTTTAACAGACGCATGTCGCGGGACCTTTGTTCACGCGGCATGTCCAACTTGAGGGAGAACGACTTCGGCGCAGAATCGCACTGCGTCCCTGATATTGCTTCGTCGCCGGGACGCTGGTGCTTGTGGATGCCCGCACCGACGGCGTTGAGTACCACAACGGCCGCTGGTTCAAGGAGATCCAGGAGATTATTCCCGGCGACATTGTCCTCTCCTACAATGAGTCCACACAGGCTGTGGAGCCAAAGCGAGTCGTCCAGACCTTTGTGCGCCAGACGGACCGCATCTACCATGTCCGCTACAGCAACGGCGCTGAATTTGAGACTACATTCAATCACGAGTTCTATGTAAAAGACGCGGGCTGGGTGCAGGCGAAGCAGCTGCGCGCTGGCGATGTGAGTCTTCTGGCCAATGGCGGCGAGCGGATGATTGCCGGCGTAAACGGCGAGGCCCGCTACGAAACAGTCTACAACTTCGAGGTCCAGGATAACCACAGCTACTTCGTGGGGCGTGATGCGGTGCTGGTGCATAATCTGGCGTACAGTCTCTCGCAAATGCATTGCAATTCAGAGGGTCGACTTTGTATGACTGCAGTATTCAGCTCGCACGGGCCGCCGTTCATGGATTTGGGTAGCCATCAGGGGCTTCGGCGCCTGCCTGGGAATTCCGATGGCAATACTGAGATCTGGACAGACGGTATACGGACGATTGTTATGTACGGTCCGCCGGACAATAAGACCGTAATCTCAGCTCCGGACGCAAATGGATCGATGATTATCTCTTATCATACAGGCGTCGGCGGATTGACGGAATCAAGGCCCTATGCAATTCAGATGGGCGGGCAGTTCTATCAGGCAACGGATAATAGTGGTTTGAATTTTGTGTGTTATGATTGTGGCGGCGGCGCATCCCAGCAAATAACCTTCGCTGAGGGAACGGACTATACTGTCACAACCACGTACGGCGATGGCTCGCGGGCGATCGAACGGCGCGCCGACGGCAAAACGGCAATGCAGATGCAGATAACAGCGGACGGTTATGCTTCGCAGATTGCACTGTTTGAAGATGGAGTCATGCGAACCCGAATTGATCGCCCGGACCCAAGCACAACCGCAGCGATCACATATAAATACCTCAACGGAACAAATTACTACCAGATTTCGACAGCGCTTCCGACCGGAGTTTGCCACCCGATTCAGGGATGCGTGAGCGGCGCAAACGTTCTTTCGACGCAGAGCGGTTTCTATCGCAGCAATGGCGCCTTTCACGGCGGTATTGACGTCGGCTTCGAAGGTACATATCATGCTATGTTGCCCGGGACCGTAACTGGCGTAGGCCAGGGTACGACCTGGAATATAGATGGTGAGGAGCGCGGAATCTGGCTTGGAACTGACGGCAAATACTACTATACTGGTGATGCAAAAACGGACATAGAGTATGTGCCCAGAACCGAGAAGGAGCGAGAACTAATGGCGGCAATTCCGCGTGATCAAATGAGTCGCGCCGGCACTTACATGAACGTTGCCTCGCAAATAGGCGGGCGGACATACACAATTACCTACGCACACATGCAGCCGAACTTCGAGGTGGGCGAAGTGGTTGCGCCTGGCGCGGAGCTGGGGCAAATTGGAGAAACCGGCCGGGCAACGGGGCCGCACGCACACATATCCGTACGGATTCCGCGTGCTTCCCTGCCGCCGGGAATACCGGAGCAATATAAAAATGGAGAAGGAGAATCTGTTTTGATTGATCCAATGTATTTCTTTACTTACATTGCGCCCCGAGGAGCAGGCAGATGAGGTGTATCGCTAACCTTCATGTCTGACGATAATATCGACAGATGGAGGAAACCGGAGATGAAAAAGGAAAGACTCACGACCAAAGACGCGGCCGCTAAACTTGCTCACAGGCGGCTCAGTGTACTGCAGCTTGCGGAGGCGCTCGGAAATATCACGGAGGCTTGCAAGCGAAGCGGCATGGACCGCAACAGTTTCTACGAGTGGAAGC